>JAGGUP010000018.1 GCA_021158405.1 Bacteroidales bacterium | reverse complement strand
TGTTTACGGAAAATTGAATAAAAATACAGCTCCTTCCTTGCTAATTGGTTTGGACAAATCGATTTACAATTATCCTTTGGATTGATTTAGCTTTGTATAATATTTGCAATAATCTTTCAATCCACAGTCGGAGCATTTAGGTTTTCTAGCCAAACAAATATATCTTCCATGTAAAATGAACCAGTGATGCGCTATTGCTAATTTTTCTTCCGGAATATATTTTACCAATTGTTTCTCTGTCTCCAAAGGCGTTTTAGCTTTATAAGTTAAACCTAATCGTGCAGAAACACGAAAAACATGGGTATCCACAGCCATTGCCGGCAAGTTAAAAATAACGGAAGCAATTACATTGGCCGTCTTCCTCCCAACGCCAGGCATTTTTTGCAGTTCAACAATATCTGCCGGGACTACGCCTTTAAAATGTTCGTGCAACATCTTAGCCATACCAACTAGATGCTTCGCTTTATTATTTGGAAAAGAACAAGACTTTATATACGAAAAAACTTCCTCCGATGTCGCTTTAGACAAACTAATTTCATCAGGATATTGAGCAAATAATGCAGGCGAAATCAGATTTACTCTTTTATCCGTACACTGAGCGGAAAGAATAACAGCGACTAAAAGTTCAAACGCATTGGAATAATGTAATTCTGTTTCGGCTATAGGTCTATTTTCTTCAAACCAACGTATAATTGCTTCAAACCTTTCTTTCTTTCTCATCAAAAAAAATTAAATTAAGAAAGATTAGCGGCCAAAAGATCTACAATATGAATACACTTTATGGGTAATTTATGTTTTTCAATATAGCCATTAATATTCATTAAACAGCTTGAATCGGTTGACACAATATATTCAGCTCCGGTGGCTAGGGCTTTATCCACTTTTTGTTGAGCCATTGCACTTGAAATTCCTTCAAACTTTACCGAAAAAGTACCGCCAAAACCACAGCAACTATCAGCATCTTCCATTTCTATCAGCTCCAGACCCTTCACTTTACTTAAAAGTAAACGCGGTTCATTTGTTAATCCATACTCCCTTTTGGAAGCGCAAGATTCGTGATAGGTTACCTTATGATTAAACTCTGCACCTAAATCTGATTTCTTTAATACGTTCACAATAAAATCGGTGAATTCAAAAATAGATTTTTGCAATTGTTTTGATTCATTGTGCAGTGCTGAATTATGAAAAAGTTTAGGATATTGCCTTTTAACCATTCCAGAACAAGAGGCCGAAGGACTTACAACATAAGGTTTTCCGTGAAAATCGTTGATAAATTTTTCACCTAGCTCTTTGGCTTCATCCCAAAACCCACTATTAAAAGCCATTTGTCCGCAACATGTTTGATTGGGATTGTAATTCACATGCATCCCCAGTTTTTCGAGGAGCTTAATCATATTTTTTCCTGTTTCCGGATAAAACTGATCAATAAAACAAGGGATAAAAGCTTCTACATTCATTTATTCATCTCAATTGATGCAAAAATAGTGAAAGCATTTCAATATCCAATATTTGTAATGTCTAATTTTTTTTTAGCATTTTATTGTATCTTGCAGACAAAAATAAATACCATGAAACAGATCAAGCATAAAAAATCGAACCTCTCAAAATTCCTTTTGTTTTTCTTGGGCGCACTAATCGTCTTATTCTTAATTGGTCCTAAAGTTGAAAAACCAACGGTTGATGCTTTTGTTGCCCCTACTGAGAATACAATCTCATTAAGTAATTTAGAAAAACAGATTCAAGATTCAGAAGCCAAAGTTGCTTATATTAAACCCGATAATGAATCGCGTATTTTGTGGGTAAATCCCGATAGCCTGTATAAAACAGAATATGTTTTACTTTATTTACACGGTTTTTCTGCGAGTCCAAAAGAAGGATATCCCATTAATTACGATTTTGGTCGGCATTTTGGTATGAATACTTACATCCCCCGTTTGTATGGTCATGGTTTAGATTCTCCGGCAAATTTACTGGATGCTACACCTGATAAACTAATTAATTCTGCCAAAGAAGCTTTAGCAGTTGCAAGACAATTAGGCGAAAAAGTGATAATAATGAGTACGTCAAACGGAGGAACATTGTCCCTATTTTTAACTGCAAATAATCCGGATATATTTGCTCAGATTTTATATTCTCCCAACATCGAAATAAAGGATAATAGTTCTAAAATCCTTACATATCCTTGGGGATTAAAGATTGGGAAACTTATTGCAGGTGAAACTTTGGTTTATGATGATGAGCCTGAAGTGCAAAAATATTGGCAATCGACATACAGAATTGAAGCGGTAGGATTTTTGCAAAGTCTTGTAGAAAATACAATGAAAAAAAGTACTTTTGAAAAAGTTAATCAGCCTCTTTTTTTAGGCTATTATTATAAAAATGAAGCAGAAAATGATCCTACGGTTAAAGTGGATGCTATGCTCAGAATGTTTGAACAAATTAAAACACCTGAGGATCAAAAACGAGCACACGCTTTTCCTGAAGTTGGAGTCCATCCATTAGCATCAGGCATAAAATCAAAAAATATAGAGGCCGTTCGCTCCGAAACTTATAAATTTGCAGAAGAAATATTGAAATTAAAATCTAAACAAGACTAAAATAATATGAGTATACACATTGGAGCTAAAAAAGGAGATATTGCAGAAACGGTACTTCTTCCGGGAGATCCCTTACGTGCAAAATACATTGCAGAAACTTTTTTAAATGATGTTGTTTTATACAGCGAAGTAAGAGGAATGTATGGCTATACAGGTTACTATAAAGGAAAACGTATTTCCGTTCAGGGAACAGGAATGGGAGTTCCTTCCATTTCTATCTATGTAAACGAATTAATTCAAGAATTCGATGTTCAAAAATTAATGCGTGTAGGAACTTGTGGTGCTTTGCAGGAAGACATTGAACTGAAGGATGTAATTTTAGCAATGGCTGCATCAACCGATTCCGGCCATAATAAAATCCGTTTTGATGGAATGGATTATGCACCAATAGCCGATTTCAAATTACTTCAGGAAGCCTATCAATATGCACTAAAAACAAATAAGAGAGTAAAGGTTGGAAATATTCTCACTTCCGATAACTTCTATTATGACAACTACAATCCTGATCCTTTTCAAAAATGGAAAGACTTTGGAATAATGGCAGTAGAAATGGAAAGTTCCGCTTTATATACTTTAGCAACTAAATTTAAGCGTCAGGCCTTGACTATCTTAACCGTGAGTGATCATCTTTTAAAAGGCGAATTCTGTACTTCGGAAGAACGACAAACCGCTTTTATTGATATGATGGAAATTGCTCTTGAAATAGCTTAACCATTTATTTGAATCATACTTAATCGTCAATTGTACAATGAAAAAAATAGTTTTAATTAGTGGAGCCACAGCAGGCATTGGAGAAGCGTTAGCATGGAAATTTGCTGAAAACAACTATAATCTTATTTTAACGGGACGCCGCTCAGAACGCCTAGAAAAAATTAAAATCGAATTATCAAAAAAATATGATGTTGAAGTACTTACACTCAACTTCGATATTCGAAAATTAAAAGAAGTGGAAGATGCTGTAAAAAGTATTCCGAGAAACTGGCAAAACATAGATGTTTTAATTAATAATGCAGGATTAGCAGCGGGAGTTACTCCAATACAAGAAGGCGTTTATGACGATTGGGAACGTATGATCGACACCAATATAAAAGGCTTGCTGTATTTATCACGCAATATTATTCCAATGATGAAAGCCCGCAAAAAAGGACATATAATAAACATCGGATCAATTGCCGGAAAACAAGTATATCCAAACGGAAATGTTTATTGCGGAACCAAAGCTGCGGTTCAATCTATTACTGAAGGAATGCGTATCGACTTAGTAAACTATGGTATAAAAGTGACTCAAATTGCTCCCGGAGCAGTTGAAACAGAGTTTTCTCTTATCAGGTTTCACGGAGATGAAGAAGCCGCTAAAAAAGTTTATAATGGATACAAACCTCTTACTGCAAAAGACATTGCAGAAGTAATATTTTATACAACCACATTACCCGAACATGTTAACATAAACGATTTATTGGTTACGCCTACAGCACAGGCAAATGCTTATATTTATAATAAAAAATAATCACTATTTTTACTATTCATAAAATTAATGGCATGTGATGTGCAAAAAAAATTATTACTTTAGCTTTTAATCTGACAGGATTTAAAACGATACAATAAAGAACAAAAAATAATAATATGGGAGCTTCATTTGAACACCAAGATTGGTCAGAAAAAACGGTTTTGATTGCTGAAGATGTAAATGATAATTTTCTTTTTCTCAAAACTTATTTGCGTAAAACTAAAATAAAAGTTTTGTGGGCAAAAGATGGACAGGAAGCCATTGACATGTGTGCAAAAGACGAATCTATCGATCTTGTTTTAATGGATATTCGTATGCCAAATGTGGATGGTTATGAAGCGACATCTGCAATTAAAAAAATGAGCCCAAAAATGCCTGTAATAGCGCAAACAGCCTATGCATTAAATTCTGATTATCAAAAAATATTTGATTCAGGCTGCGACGATTACATTACAAAACCAATTTTGGGAGCCCGTCTTTTAGAAAAAATGGCCGCTTTCTTGTAAAATCTTTTAATCGTGTAAAATTTTGTAGATCAACTCACGAAGTAACTCTCCATGAGATGCATTTACATTACCCAAACCCTTTGCTTTTAAGTCGTAATTTTTTATCTCTTCAATAATTGAAGCTATTTTCATAACACGATATTGACTAAGTGCTTTTTGGTATTGACTTACTTGATTTGGACTAATCTTAAGTCGGGATGCTATTTCTCTTGGTTTCAGGTTTTTTAACTGCGACAGCACAATAGTACGAAAAAAGAAGTTATGCAAAACAGGCAAAACCATGAAAATGCTATTCTCTTTAGGGTTTGCAGCAAAATAATTCACAATTCTATTTGCTTTCATAACATCGCGCTTAATAAGTGCATCTTGCAATTCAAAAATATTGTAATCTTTGCTTATCCCAACATTTTCTTCAATAAGTGTGTCTGTAATTTTAGCCCCCTGACTAATATTCATACACATTTTTTTAAGCTCATTATCAATTTTAGCCAAGTCTGATCCAAGATATTCGGCCAGAATAAAACTCTCACGATAATTAATTGAGAAACCCATAGAGCTTATTCTTTTCTCAATCCAATTTGGAACCTGATTATCCCACAAACGTGGAGAAGAAAACACGACTCCTTTTTCTTTAGACAACTTATACAGTTTTGTACGTTTATCGACGGCTTTATGCTTATAAGCTAAAACTAAAATCGTAGATTTTAAAGGATTTTTTATATAATCAGCAAGTTTGTCGCTTTCTTTTAAATGCTGCGCTTCTCTAACAATAATTACCTGATGATTCGCCATCATGGGAAACCGACGCGCCATACTAATCAAATCATAGACATTAGAATCCAAACCATAAACAACCGTTTGGTTAAATTCTTTTTCCATTGAATTAAGAATATGCTCATCAATATAATCCGTCAATTCATCGATAAAAAATGCCTCTACTCCCGCTAGCAAGTATACGGGATAATAAATCTTATTTTTCAGATCCTTTAAAACCTCATCAAACTTCTGCTCGGGCATAAATCTAATCGTTATTAAATCGTAAATGCTTAACAGACAATCCTTTATTTTTTAGCTCTAATAAAGCATCAATTCCAATATCTAAATGTGTGTTTACATATTTCTCTGTGATTAACTTATCACTTTTAGAAGTTTTAATTCCTTCCGCTATCATCGGTTGATCCGTCACCAACAACAAAGCTCCAGTTGGAATACTATTATGAAAGCCAACAGTAAAAATAGTTGCTGTTTCCATTTCGATAGCCATAGCACGGGTTTCACGCAAATAAGCTTTAAATTTTTCATCGTGTTCCCAAACTCTTCGGTTGGTGGTATAAACAGTTCCAGTCCAATAATCCAATCCTCTGGAACGAATGATACTAGAAAGTGCTCGCTGTAAACTAAATGCCGGTAAAGCAGGAATTTCAGGAGGGAAATAATCATCGCTTGTACCTTCACCACGAATGGCAGCTATCGGCAATATAAAATCACCCAGTTTATTTTTCTTTTTCAACCCACCACATTTTCCCAAAAAAAGACAGGCTTTTGGCGAAATAGCACTCAACAAATCAACAATGGTCGCCGCATTTGGGCTTCCCATACTAAAGTTTATGATGGTGATATCATTCGCAGTAGCAGCAGGCATTGGCACATCTCTTCCTGTATATTTTGCCTGATATTTTTCTACAAAAAAATCTACATAATTTTGAAAATTTGTTAAGATTATATATTTACCAAATTCATCCAGATTCAGACCTGTATATCGAGTTAGCCAATTCTTTACAATTTCATTTTTTGTCTTCATTCATAATATTTTCATACAAATATACAGTTTTTACGCATTTTCTGTACTTTTACTGTCCCTTTAATGCTATGGAAAAATTAAATTTACCGTCCTTTCAAACAAACATTCGAAATAAAAACGATAAAACAGAAATTTTTGACATTTTTCGAAAGAAATTTGTTGTATTAACTCCGGAAGAATGGGTGAGACAGCATTTTGCTTCTTATATGGTAAACGAAAAACAATATCCAAAAAGTTTACTTGCTTTAGAATATTCTTTTAAAATTCAAACGCGTAAAAAACGAGTGGATATAGTTGCCTTTTCTCCAAATGGAAAACCACTTCTAGTTGTAGAATGTAAAGCAGCAGGTATACCAATCAATCAAAAAGTTTTTGATCAAATTGCTCGCTACAATATGGCCTTTAAGGTGCAGTATTTAATTGTTACAAATGGCATTCAACAATATGCCTGCAAAATAGATTACAATAATTTAAGCTATCAATTTATGGAGGAAATGCCGAGCTATAACGAATTAACTGAATAATTTTTTAACACAAAAAAATAAAACTAAATACAGTCTAAATATTTTTATGTATTTTAGACTAAAATTATCACTATGCCAACTAAGATTAGAACGCTTCTGTTAGATGATGATCAACAAGTATTGTTGTTACTCGAAAACTTATTATTAAAGCAATTTCCTACTATACAAGTAATTGGAAAGGCAAAAACCGTAAAAGAGGGGATTGAATTAATCGATAATCTAAAACCGGATTTGATTTTTCTGGATATTGAATATCCTGATGGGGATGGATTTACTATCTTAGATTCCGTCACATACACTAAGTTTGAAACCATATTTATCAGCTCTCATGATCAATTTGCTATGAAGGCTTTTGAATATTCTGCTTTGCATTATTTAAAGAAACCCATTATTCCTTCCGAAGTAGCTAAAGCACTTTTAAGATTAGATTTAAACGATGATGATCTTCTGGTTTCAGACAAAATATCAAAAATAAAAGATGGATTAATCGACAAAGAACCTAAACTGATTATTCCCACAATTGAAGGACTCGATATCATTAAAATAAAAGATATTAAAAGGTGTGAAGCCAGTGATGTTTACACTATATTTCATATGATTAACGGGAAAACCTATATGGCTTCAAAATCCTTAAACAATTATGAAAGACTATTAAAAGACATTCATTTTTTCCGCATTCACAGTAAACACCTCATTAATATGCAATATTTGGTGCAGTATAAAAAAGGAAAAGGGGGTTATGTTATTTTAGAACAAGGCGATGAACTTGAAGTGTCTGTGCGTAAAAAAATGGATTTTATGAATTGCTTAAAAGATTATGCCCGTTCTTTAAAATAAATTGATTGAGCAGAATAGTCGTCCTTTTTTTGATTTTTTATTTATATATTTGAACACCATAAAGGTTTAATAGGCTCACAAAAAAAACAACATGAAAAAGATATTAGTGATAGAAGATACTCAAAATGTTAGGGAAAACATTTGTGAAATATTAGAATCGGAAGATTATGAAATATATGCTGCTGAGGATGGCGAATCCGGTCTAGAAATGTCAAAAAATGTACAACCCGATTTGATTTTATGTGATATTATGATGCCGGGTATGGATGGTTATGGCGTTTTAACCGAAATGAGAAAAGAATTAGTAACATCCACTGTTCCATTTATTTTTCTAACTGCTAAGAACACACGTGAAAATCAGCGCCTTGGAATGGAATTAGGTGCAGATGATTATATTACAAAACCTTTTACTGTTGAAGACTTACTTAATTCTGTGTCTACTCGCTTAAAACGGGTTGACGAATTCAAAGAAGAAAGCGAAAAGAAACTAAATGATTTAACCAAAAATCTTGGAGCTCCAATTACACAAGTAATTGCAGAACCATTACGTGCCATTCTGGGATTTTCTAAAATGTTGATGACAGAATACAACAACATGGAAAAATTTGAAATGGCTGAGTTTAACAATTTGATATACAAAGCGGGTATGGAACTGAATACGATTGTCAAGAAATCGTTTATGTTCTATAGTTTACAATCTTTGGCTTTTGATCAGGATAGTTTAAATAAACTAAAAGAAGATGAAACGACAAATATTAAGGCTCTGACAGAAAATACTATTGATGAATTAGCACAAAGCTTTAAGAGGAAGGAAGATATTGCAATTAACGTAGAAAATGCAAATCTTAAAATCCCATCTAAATTTTATTTGGAAATAGTTAAAGAGATTGTTGAGAATGCCATTCTTTTTTCCACAAAAAGAAGTGTAATTAGGGTGATTGGAGGAATTGAAGATAATCATTATACACTCACTATCCGTGATGAAGGTATGGGAATGACCTCTAGTCAGATTAGTCAAATTGGAGCTTTCCAAAAATTCAATCAAGATTTAGGTGAAAATGTAGGCGTAGGATTAGGACTTATTAATACAAAAAATATACTTAGATTATTTGATGGTAATCTTGTAATAAAATCGACCTTAGGAATTGAAACTACAGTAAGAATTACTTTGCCATTGGCTTAAAATAAATCTCTCTTCCGGAAATAAAAAATACTAGATTGTATTTTTTACAAGCCATATTCTTTTGCTTTCGCACTCGATTTAGCCGGATTCCAAGGGTCATTATATGAAGAGTAGAAGAATATCTCCTTCAAATAAGCCAAAGTCCTGACAATACGCATATAATACCCATTATATAACATCATCAACGGAATATATAAAAGCAATTTTATTTCCGTTTTCCATCGTTTAGATAAGGCCAAAACAATTAAAAACTGGACAAAACTCGCCGTTCCATAAATCATAATTTTCAAAGGAATAATAAATCCCAAATGGTCTATATTATTAACAATAATAGTAACCATATAGAAGAACCAAATAATATCTAAAATTACATTGAAAAAGAGATTCTCAAATACAGCAAAAAAATTAGAAAAGCTAAATGAGGCTTGTGCTTTATAAATATCGACATGCTTACGCATCCTAAAACGAATAAGGGATTTACTCCAGCGCATCCTTTGATTTGTCAGTCTTCTAAAAGTAGATGGTACACTTGTTAAACCAACAGCGTCCGGCTCAAATGCAATAGTATATCCCAACTTTCTTATTTTTACTGTTATATCTCCATCCAAACCAGGTCCAATATCCCAGCCTCCTATACGCTCAATAACATCCTTACGAAATGCCCCAAAAGCACCCGAAATAATTTTGTATATTCCCAAATAAGCAGTTACTATTCTTCCTACGGAAATAGTTTGTAAATATTCAACAGCCTGTAAACTAGTTACTACACTTTCATCCTGATTTCTAACCTTCACATTTCCACCTACTGCGCCTACGGTAGGATCTACATAAAAAGGAACAATAATACGTTCAATGGCCTTACTATCAAAAGAAGTATCCGCATCCAGATGGACAATATACTTTCCTTTTGCATAACGAAGAGCCAAGTTAGCTGCGCTTGCTTTGCCCCCCCTAACTTCATTTCGTAAAAACACATCAATTAAACCGTTTTTTAATAAGCTGCGACAGATAATTGGAGTATCATCGTCAGAGCCATCATCCACTATAATGAGTTCAATATTAGTATAGGTTTGTTTATTAACAGAATCAACGAGTTTGTATATATGTGCCCCTTCATTCTTCCCTGGAACCAATAAAGAAACTAAAGGATTTTCGAAATATAATTTTTGCCGAGCTTCTTCATAGATTTTGGCTTTTTTCCGGCGATTACGATAAAATGCAAACAAAACCACCATGTCCATGATTAAAAATCGCGGAGCTTCAAGCAAAAAGAAATACCAAAAAATATAAAATACTTTTTCAAAACCGTTGGAATACCAATACCAAAAAAAATCGTCCCAAAAAGTATAAATCATCAGCTGTCTTGATTTGTTGTTAACAATTCATTAATCAAATCGTTATGACTTTTCATATTGTCTATATCGCTGGCTTTTATTTTGACTGTTATATTAGCATCCTCAATATTGCTATCCAATAGCTTTTGAACCGATTTTTGAATATTTTTTAAGGTTGATTCCAACCGAAGTTTATCCGTGTCCGGCGAAACAATTAGGAAACTATTGTTATTTATAAAAGTTAAAATATCTGTTGCAAAGGTGGCATTTTTAATAAAATCGGCGATTTCATTGATTACATTTTGATATTTTACACCCAGATTGCTGGAGACAGCCGATGGAGTTCTTAAACTTAATATTCCTATTGAAGACGCTTTTCCAGATGTCTTAATACGCTCAATTTCATATTTTAAGAAAATATTAAAAGTGCTAAATCCAACAAATCCCGGCATCTCTGCTTCTCTAGTTTCTTCAGGAGCTAGGCCACCAATGGCAGCTTCTTCTCCAAGAACGGTAAGTTCAAAATTACTAATCTTCTTTTGGATCAGGGCATCGACAGACTGAACCGTGTTGCAATTAAAGCATGCCGCTTGCATTACCGATTCTTGTGAGTGATGACCACAACTATTGCAAGTATATACTACTGAGGGTTTATCATAATCCACACCAATATGATGTAATAATTTATTACATTTTGGACAAACCATTTGATTTCCAGTAACAAAATCTGTTTCCGGAGCCACTTTAGCACAAACAAAATGGTGAATCAGATTTTCCATATAAAGATCGGAAGATCCACACTTCTCACAAACCTCACGATAATTTAAAAAAGCCGAAAAACAATTACTGCAAAGGTGAATAACATCTTCATAGCGTGGTCGAACAAATTCTTTAGCCTCTAAATCATCAATCAGCTTAAACATATCCTCTGTATTTGCATTTTGATAATGCAAGCTTAATAATGGATAGGTATAGCCCGTATGCGCTTTTACCGAAGTAATGGCTTTCATTCGCTTTTGACGCGTATAGTAAAAACGCAGTACTTTATTTTGCAAACGAACAACTAAATCTTTTGTATCAGAGGTTTGTAGTTGACGAATGCGTTGATAGATTACGTTAAAACTACCCTCAAAAGTCTCATCCTGAAGGCTTTTTAAAACGCCATCAGTTAAAGCACGCGTAAATTCATCTACATCATCGTTTAACGAAAGAACGAATATAGGAACCAGATAAATAGATTCAATACTTGAAGACCGAATCAATTTTATAAATGAAAAACAACCCTCTTTATCTGCATAATCAAGAACAAGACCATCGCTAATAACAACCTTTTTTACATCTAATTCTTTAAAATCAGAAATAAAATAAATTTCTTTATCGCTTTGCGTTTGAATCCGTTTTCCAAATTGAGTAATTGCCATCTTGATATATATTCTCTAAGCTCTAACAAGAGCTTCTTTTTCGTTATTGAAATTTCGTTTTACTAATCCGCACTTCGTATTGGTAATATTTCTTCCATTTTACCTGTTCATCATCCGATGTAGGAACAATTTTAGCAACAACGCTTCGCCTATCCCTATCTTTCGCCTTCTTAAATTCCAAAGGTAATACTTCTGTGTTCAAGTTGTAAGCTTGTATAATACCCTCGCTCACAGTACCATCAGGGAAATCGAGTTGCAATGTTTCTCCTTCTTCAAAATATCCAATATCTTTCTGCTCAACAAAAGCATAAATAAACATTTTATCCGTATTAGATAAGTACATCACCACATCTTTTTTATAACTTGTTTCCAATGCTGGCACACTAATCTTACTTATGATACCATCTACCGGCGATTGATAATAGGCCCAACGTATAGAATTACCACCACTTCCTGAACCAGAAACAGCTGCCACTCCTGCCTGATTTGCTCGGTAAATATAACCATTAAGTTGAGCCAAATATCGTCTTAAATACCTTATTTCTTCAACTAATCTGGACCGATCTACTTCTAATGATTTTAATTTTAAACGAGCGGCTTCTAATTCTAATTTTGGATAAACATCCAAATAAACTTCTTTTCTAAGTCGCTCTAAATCTGCAAGAATACGCTTGGTATTATCATCTATTTCTTTGATTCCAATTAATTTTATACTGATATCTTTTTGAGTTACAATTCGTTCTTTTAAATACCAATTATAATTATTATTTCCATTGGAAGAAGACACAGCGACTGCAACTCCGCCTCCATTTCCATCATCATAGTTTCCATTTAAATTCCATCTATAATAAAATAAAGTATCTCCTTTTTCAATCGTATCTCCCTCATTATAAAAGTAGCGCTCCACAATAACATCTTCTGGAAAGTTAACGGTAAAACGTTCCGTAAAGATTTGGCCATCTACATTAATAAACACATTCTTTTGTAAGGTATAAAATAGCAGGGACACAAATATAAGAAGGAAGAGGATTAAATAAATCACCCTGTCCCAGTTGGTCCTTTTGGGCGACTTTTCCTCTTTTACTCCTCGAAGTACCGTTGCTTTCGATTTAAATTGAAATGCCTTCATTTAGTTATATTTTATTAGTAGCTTACAATAAACGCTCCCCTATTCCCTGATTGCGCTTTATATTTATTTAAAGCCACTTTAGCTTCATATTCACTTTTATAATTTCCAAATGTATATTTATAATATCCATTTATTCTGTGCATACTTGTAGGTTCGTTTACTTTTAAAGAACTCTTCAAATAGTTCTCTGTTAAACTCCCCTTTGAAGCAGCTATTTGTATTTGCCAGGATTTTTCATATTGCGTTGTTTTAGATGGATTGACGATTACGGCATGTTCAGCACCAATAGTTCTACGATTATCAGTAATCTCAACACTTATTTTTTGCGAATTTATATCAGTTGTATACTCATTATTCTCTTTTACTATGGCTTTAATAGAATCAATACTTGCATGTAATAATTCCCTATTTTTCTGTTCATCTGAAAAGATTTGATTTCTAAATGCGGATAGAATCTCATCAGAAGCCATTCTGTTTTCCTCTCCCATTTTATAGGAACGTAAATCAGCATGAATCATACTCTCCACATTTGAAAAAGCAAAATTCTTCACACCTGTTTCTTTGCTAAGATTTTCCATATAATTTTCAAGATGCAAACGATCCGCAAAATCATTCGCATCCAAAATAACAGCCAACTTATTTTTGGAAATGGAGAGTTCCTGAACAAGTTTATTTTCCAGATTTTCACGATTAGGAGTTCCATCAGAGGGCACAAATACCAAATCAAATGTGTTATATACTTTATTCAATATATTCATTGGTAAATTATCAGAAATAGTAATACCTAAACGAATATTAGCAGGTTTCAAACTAATATCAATACCATCTACCCAATCTGAAAAATTAACTTCTTTAACTTCGTTTGCAGTAAATGGGTCTTGCTCCAACGACAATCTATAATGTAAGCCATTTACATATTGGTTATTTATTTTACTTATTTCTTGTAAATCATGATTTACATCAGGATAAATTTCCCCTGCAGGAATTTTCATGCTTAAAGAGAAATAAATATGATCTTGCGATGCTTTTTCGATGGCATCAATCACTTTCGGGCTTAAATCCCAAGAATCTATTTCGATAATAACATCTCTCAATTCATTCTTCCACAAATAATTAACCAATTCGTGATTTTCCATTTTCTCAAAACTATCTTCATCCACAAAAATCTGAACTCCTGTAGTATAGCGAGAAGTAAAGTCGTTAGGATTTAATATTTCAACAAAGGACATAGGTGATTTTTCATCCAGATAAAAAGCCATTTGCACCAATTGTTTATAAAGCATTTTCTTTATATCAACAATCTCGGATTCAATACTTTTCTTTTCATCAATTAATCCCAAAGTATAAATTGGATTAAAACCCATATCTTTAAAATCTTTCTTAACCAACTCTTTTCGTATCAATTCGTCATCAGCTAATTTTTTATAATAAAACTCTTTTATCTGCTTTAGTTTGAATGCAAAATCTGCGTAATTATTAACTAATTCATTATCGCCTGCTTGAAATTCCGACATGCCTTCAGCTTCATAAATACGGGCTTGCGTTCTAACGAGATTTTCTTTATTTTTAAAACGGAAAGGAATACTTAAAGAAATTCCTCCAGATCCATACTTGCGAGCAAAGTTAAGTTCATCCAAAATGGTATTATACCTTAAATAAGGTCTTAATGAGATATCTTGCCACCATTTCATTCCTTCAGAATACTTTGCTAATTTTATGGCAGCAATCCTACTTGTAGTTTCATTGTTATGATAAATCCGCATCAATTTATCCAGATCGATATCTACCAAAGGCAAATTTTCTGCAGTATATTGATTGCTAATCAATGTGTCGGGAATATTATTTGGAATATGCTGATTAAAACTTTCCAGCTGACCAATTTGCTGATCTAAGTCTTCTAGTTTAGCACGAATTCGCAAAACTCTTTCCCAGCCAATATAACGTAAATGATAAAGCTCCGTAGTATATTTAAGTTGTTGCTCAACCAATACATAACGTTCTTTCAATATATCTATCTTCTGCTTATTAAAAATATAATTTATATAATTGAAAATATAACGATAGTTTTCAGCAGAGGCGAGTACTTCTGCATCAATATTCTTAAGATCATAATCATATCTAAGCTGATTGGCTTTGGCACGTGACTCCAGAAATCCACCTTTTACTAAATCCCATTCAACACCAAAGAAGAAACGCGTTTTATAGGATATTTGCTCATCGTAAGACCAACCGGGCGTGAAATTTTCTGCATAATCGGCAGTAAGATTAATTCCTATGTCGCCTCTTTGGGATCTTATATTAGCATCTACATCATCTCTATAAGCTTCTGCTACATCATTCGATGCATAATTACTAGTAAACAAAGTAGTTAGATAATTAGTGTCTCCATAAATATCATTAAGCGATTTAATTTTTAAGGCTTCAGCAAAAATCTGACTTACATCTTTTGCAATTTTAAATACATTCACCGTATCTGGCAAAAAGTTACCCGTATTTTCGTCTGTAACAGGTGATGACAACTTGTAAAGTTCCTTTACAGGCTCCACAGCGAAAATGTTCATTGAAATAAAAGCAAAAACAAACAACACTATTTGTTGAAACTTACTTCCAAATAGTTGCCTTTTTATACTCATCATTTTCTCTTTGCTGTTTTCCATATATCAAAGCCGGACGGGTATAACCCATCAGAATCAAATTTATGAGTATTACGATATTTCTTCTTTGATTCGCTGGCAATCTATTAACAGAGTTCTTAACATCCGCATTGTTTATCTTACTGATTATATGTGTTTTATGATTTTATCATTAACAATTGTTGATAACGTATAGAGCTACTTATAGTTAAATCATTAGATTTGTTAAATGAAAAGCAGCTGAAAACCAAGGCTTTTCCTAAATTTGTTTTCCTTAATAAACAGAAGCACAATGCAAGAATCAAATATTTCTATTCTAATCGCAGAGGATGATGTTCTATCTGGCAAAATGATGACCATCACTATTAAAAGATTAGGTTATAATTTTGCTGGATTAGCCACGAATACGGACGATTGTATTCAAATGGCCGAAGATTCTAAGCCGGATTTGATTTTAATGGATATTGATATGCCTGGAAAACAGGATGGTATTGGAGCTGCTCAAATCATTTCCGACAGGTTCAATATTCCTATTATCTATGTTACAGCAAATGCAGAAGATACTGTTTTTGCACGCGCATTAAAAACTTCTCCTTTTGGGTATGTTTTAAAACCCATAAGTAAAGAATTGATTCGAACGGTAATTGAAATGGGTTATGCTCGCCATCTAGTTGATTTACAATTAAAAGAGAAGCAACTTGAACTTCAAAAATTAAATGCCGTTCTTGAAGAAAAAGTTGAAGAGCGCACCATAGAACTTAAAAATAAAAACGAACAATTAGAAACAGCGCTTCGAAGAGAAAAAGAAGTAAACGAGTTTAAGTCGCGCATTGTCACTACTATTTCGCATGAATTCAGAACTCCTATGACGACCATTATGAGCTCCGCAGAACTCATGGAGCGTTTGATAAATAAAGACCAGCCCAAAGAGAAAGTTTTCAGACATACAAATCTTATTAAGCAGTCTGTTGCTGAACTTATTGATTTGCTGAACGATGTTCTTTTAGTGGAGAAATTTGATTCCGGCCAGTACCAAACCAATATAGAGCCACTCAATCTTGACGATTATTTCAAAGATTTAATTTTCAAAACAGAAATAGGAATTGGAAGAGCACATAAATTCGTGGCTCATATTGATCCAGATTTAGGAATCTGCAAAACCGACAAAAAATTACTGGATCAAATTTTAAACAACTTACTTACAAACGCTTTTAAATATTCAGAAAGCGATAGTGTAGTACAACTAAATATTACAAAAAGCGATTCTATATTTGGCATTGAAGTCGTTGATGAAGGAATGGGAATGAGTGAAGAAACCCTTTCGATGATTTTTGATTCATTTTACCGTGCCAAAAACGTTACAAATATTGAAGGAACTGGAATGGGACTATCTATTTTAAATAAATCAATCAATATGCTTGATGGAGAAATAAAAGTTAATAGCGCACTTGGTAAAGGAAGTAAATTCACAGTTAAATTACCATTAATTACTTAATATTCAATCATTTGGATAAATTCTTCCTCAGTAAGAATTGGAATATTTAAAGCCTCTGCCTTTTTCAACTTTGCGGGTCCCATATTTTCACCTGCTAACACAAAATCTGTTTTTGCTGAGATAGAGCCAACATTACGTCCTCCGTTTTGTTCAACTAAAGCTTTTATTTCATTTCTTGAAAAATTTTCAAAAACGCCACTAACCACAAAAGACTTACCTTCCAAGATATTAGATGCATTTTGCTCTTCATCGCCAAGTTCAAAATTCAAACCAGCATCTCTTAACAAATCCAATTCTTCCTGAGTTCCGTCAGCGGCAAAATACGCAACTAGACTTTCTGCAATTTTATCGCCAATTTCATCCACTTCAATGAGTTCTTCAAAACTTGCTTTTCGCAGTTCTTCAAGACTTTTAAAATGGCGAGCCAATTTCTTGGCAGTAGTTTCACCCACATAGCGAATTCCCAATGCATACAACACTTTCGGGAAAGGCATTGCCTTTGATTTTGCAATGCCTGCTAAGATATTCTCAACGGATTTTTCCCGCAGACTCATGGTTTTTGAAATTGCACTTTCTTCAGAAACAAAAGTCTTTTCCAGACCCAATAAATCGTCGTATTTCAATTGAAAAAGATCCGATAATTTGTTTACCAAGCCATGATCAAAAAGCAGCTCCACTTTGCCTTCTCCTAAGCTATCAATATTCATTGCTTTCCGTGAAATAAAATGTTCAATTCTGCCTTTGATCTGCGGTGGACAACTCAATTGGTTAGGACAATAATGATTAGCTTCACCTTCGTTTCTAATGAGTTGTGTACCGCATTCTGGACAAGTAGTAATGTATTTAAGAGGCTTACTTTCACTGTCTCTAGCTTCTACGTTTACGCCCACAATTTTGGGAATTATTTCTCCGCCTTTCTCCACAAAAACCAGATCATTTAAACGGATATCCATTTGCTCAATGATATCGGCATTATGCAGCGTGGCACGTTTAACAACAGTTCCAGCCAATTGCACAGGTTCTAAATTTGCAACCGGAGTGATGGCTCCGGTTCTTCCAACCTGAAAATCTATCGATAACAAACGTGTTTCTACTCTTTCGGCTTTAAACTTATACGATATTGCCCAACGAGGCGATTTTGCCGTAAATCCCAGTTTTTTCTGCAAGGCAAAATCATTCACTTTAATTACCACACCATCTATCTCAAAATTGAGTTGATCTCTAGCAACAGCCCATTCATTAATAAACTCGAATACGCCTTCAATACTATTGTAGCGCGCCATAGTATTGGCAATATTAAATCCTATGTTTTTTGCAAATTCAAGACTCTGATAATGGCTTTCAAAGTTTTTTTCTTCGGTAATTACATAATATAAAAAGCATTCCAAAGGTCTTTTGGCGACTACGGATGAGTCTTGCATTTTTATCGTTCCGGAAGCCGCATTTCGCGGATTAGCAAAAGGAGCATTTCCAAGCTCTTCCCGTTCTGCATTAAGCTTTATAAATTCGTCCTTAGGAATTAAAATCTCTCCACGCAATTCCAATTCATCAGGAATATTTTCTGATTTTAATCGCAAAGGAATAGAGCGAATGGTTTTGATATTGTTGGTCACCACATCACCTTTGATACCATCGCCTCGTGTAACGGCCTTGTCTAAAACCCCATTTTTATAGATCAAACTAATAGCAACCCCATCGTATTTTAGCTCGCAGACATATTCCACTTGATCCACATTAGCGAATTTCTTCACCCTTTGATCAAAATCGTTGAGCTCTTCCTGAGAATAAGTATTTCCAAGTGAGAGCATGGGATTTTTATGTGTGTATTGATTAAAAGATTTTGAAACACTTCCACCCACACGTTGAGATGGAGAATCGTCCATTTTAAATTCAGGGAATTCCTTCTCCAAACGAATCAATTTTTCCAGTAACATATCAAAATCATAATCACTTATCATCGGATTTGATTGATCATAATACAACTGATTGTGCTTATTTATCTCAGCACTTAATTCTGTTATTCTATTTTTTGCTTCTTCTGCTTTCATTTCAATTTAATAATCTACAATTTTAATGATTTTTCCGTTTGTAAAAAAAATGAATCGTATATTAGCATTGAAAATAAAAAATCAAATGTTATGAAAAGAATTTATCTATTAATTGTTTTAACAGTCTTTAGCTTTTCATTAGTAAATGCACAAACAGAAAACAAAAATGTTCTCAAGTTTTTCCCTACAAGTGTGGCGTTTGGAAAAGCTACCCTTGGGTACGAAAGAGTATTATCCAGTAATAAGTCGCTCACACTTTACGTTGGAATACCTACCGGAATAGATCCTGTAAAATACATGCCCGAAATGACCGAAGATTTTATTAATTTGAGGAGCGGAAAAATATCAGGACTGTTTTTAATGTCGGGATACAGATTTAATTTCTCTAAAAAAGGTGCTCCGGTTGGCTTTTACATCGAACCTTATATAAAGCATGAAAGCTATACAATGGATTTTAATACTGATTTCACTCTCGACGACGAAGTATATCCCGCAAATTTTTATGGGGAATATTCTGGCTTTGGTGGAGGAATTCAAATGGGGGTACAATATATTATAGCTAATTTTATTACATTAGATTTCTCCTTTTTGGGTATAGAAGCCAAATCGGCTGATGCACTTTTAACTGTTACTGATAAAGAAGGCTTGGTGGATATAGATGAACTTTATGATGAGATAGTAAATAACTTTTCTGATATTCCTATAATTGGAGAATCTTTTGAATTTGAAAAAGGAAGTGACTATGTTACATCAAAAGTTACTAATTTTATTCTTCCTGGAGCTAGATTTGCTTTTTCAATTGGGATAGCTTTTTAATAATCCGATAAATTGGAAAAGGGATAAATTTCTGAAATATATTAAACCACCTCCGCCACAGTAAATGTACTTCCCCCAACAAATACCAGATCTCCATCCAAAGCGGATTGTTGTGCTGCCTTAAGTGCATCTTTAACACTAGAAAAGGAATTCCCAATCAGCCCTGCATTTTTGGCTTTTTCCTGCAAAACATCAACCTGTAATCCACGAGGAATATCAGCTTTGCAAAAATAATAAATGGCCTTTTTGGGTAATATTTCTAAAATAGATTGTATTGATTTATCATTTACGACACCCAAAACAAAATGTAAATTCTTATGAGAAATCTGTTCCAATTGGGCTACAATATAACGAATTCCATCTTCATTATGAGCTGTATCACAAATGGTTAATGGACTTTTGGATAGAATTTGCCATCGGCCTGCAAAATGCGTATTCTTCAATACATTTTCAATTCCTCTTTTTATTGCTTTCGATGATAATTTCAATAACATAGCAGCGGCAACCACCGTTT
>JAGGUP010000103.1 GCA_021158405.1 Bacteroidales bacterium | reverse complement strand
TCTACTTTCCAAAAACGAGTATAAAAAAGAGTTTGAAAGATTAGCAATTGATTTAAGTTGGAAATCTTCTCAAATTGAAGGAAATACATATTCGTTATTAGAAACAGAACGCCTTTTAAAAGAAAGAGAGACTGCTTCGGGAAAAACTAAAGAAGAAGCAATTATGCTTTTAAATCACAAGGATGCTATTGATTTCATTATCGATCATCCTGATTATCTTCACCCGCTTACTGTTTCAAAAATTGAGGATATTCATAGTCTCTTAATAAAAGAGCTAGCTGTTGAAAAAAACTTACGTAAAAGACGTGTCGGTATATCAGGAACAAATTACCGTCCTCTAGACAATGAATTCCAAATCTCAGAGGCTCTATCAAACACTTGTGATTTAATTAATTATAAGAATAATATATTTGAAAAAGCATTATTATCGTTAGTATTAATTTCTTATATCCAACCATTTATGGATGGAAACAAAAGAACATCTCGAATAGTAAGCAATGCCATTCTAATGAATCACAGCCATTGCCCTATTTCCTTTAGAACAATTGATTCTATTGAATATAAGAAAGCGATGTTACTTTTTTATGAGCAAAATAACATCTCACGATTCAAAGAAATTTTTATCAATCAATTTGAATTTGCAGTTAATACATACTTTTAACGAAACCAAAAAAGCGAGCTACAAAGGCTCATATACAATAGCGATTTCGTAGTTTTGGGATCGGGAATGCTGCTTTCTCGATGATTCATTTTCGGACCCAAGCATAACGAAGGACAACGAAGTTAATCCCTCGCATGAAAATTGCCTGAAAGTTAGCATAAAGTAGTATCGAAAAACATATTGCAAGAAAACGAAATTTAAACAGTATATAATACACTGTATTTCAATGATTAAACTTTATTTTTTGTCGAAGTGCAGAAAATAAATTTGCATTTTTCAATAAAAACACTATTTTGGTCTATCAAATTTACTAATTGAAATTAGAAAAAAAAGATTTATGATTCAAACAAAAGCATTTAATTCAACTAGCAAACCTAATTTTAAAGAAAAAGAAAGCATCATTGATTTTTTATTTGAGAACTTACAAGAGTATGGAGATCCAAGGTCAGACATAGAAAAATGCGTTGATTACGCATTGAAAGAAACGACTTCTTTTGGCGGTTTTGTTTTAGTGTCGTATTCAGAAAAGGAAATTTCAGGTGTAGTAGTAGTCAACCAAACAGGAATGAAAGATTATATCCCGGAAAACATATTGGTTTATATTGCAACTCACAAAAACCTTAGAGGCAAAGGAATAGGGAAAATGCTAATGCAAAAAACTATTGATATGGCAGAAGGAAGTATTGCATTACACGTAGAGCCAGAAAATCCGGCAAGATTTTTATACGAAAAAGTTGGGTTTAGCAGTAAATATATAGAAATGAGATTAAAAAAATAGCAGTATGCATGTTCATATAATTGATATAGGAATATTTGTACTTTATATGCTGTCTATGCTTGCTGTTGGATTTTATTTTTTAAAACGAAATAAATCACAGGAAGACTATTATGTTGGAAATCGGGAACTTTCTTCTATTCACATAGGACTATCAGTAGTTGCTACAGATGTAGGTGGAGGGTTTTCAATCGGCTTAGGGGGTTTAGGCTTTTTAATCGGATTGTCGGGCAGTTGGATGCTTTTTACCGGAATAATTGGTGCTTGGTTAAGTGCAATTGTTCTTATTCCTAAAATATATCCTCTGGCAAAGAAACATAATTTTTTAAGCTTTCCGGAGGTACTTAATCACCACTACAATGGAAAAGTAGCTCTTGTGGCAGGAATTATTTCGTTGATTGGTTATATAGGATTCACAAGCTCTCAAATATTAGCCGGAGCGAAATTAGCATCCGCAACTTTTCCTTCTGTAACCATAGTTGATGCTGTATTATTAATGGGAATCGTCGTCATTGCTTATACCGTTCTTGGTGGGCTTAAAGCGGTTATTTATACCGATACCATTCAATGGATAATTCTAATGGTAGGACTCATATTGATAGGTATTCCGCTGGGCTTTATTAAAGTAGGAGGATGGGAAGCTATAAAAACTTATTTGCCCGATCATTTTTTGAGTCTCACTAATATTAGTTTTGTTCAACTTATAAACTGGTTCATCACAATCGTACCTATTTGGTTTGTTGGCATGACATTGTATCAAAGAATCTATGCTTCTAAAGATGAGAAAACTGCTAAAAAAGCCTGGTTTTTAGCCGGTTTATTTGAATGGCCGATTATGGCCTTTATGGGAGTTTCCTTAGGATTATTGGGAAGAGCAGCTTTTGAACAAGGAATGTTTACTGAATTTGGATATGCTCCAGGAAGTCCAATTGATGAAGAAATCGGACTACCTTTACTCTTAACCCATATTTTTCCAGTTGGATTAATGGGATTACTTATGTCATCTTATTTCTCAGCAATAATGTCAACTGCCGATAGCTGTTTGATGGCAGCATCGGGCAATTTTACGACGGATATATTGAGGCTTTCAAAGAATAATACAAAGAGTATTAAATATTCACAATTAGCAACTTTGGTAATCGGAATACTTGCAATCAGCTTGGCTACAATGATGCAAAATGTACTTGATTTGATGTTATACTCTTATGCTTTTATGGTTTCAGGTTTATTTGTCCCGGTTTTGGGCACTTTGTTTATAAAAAACCCATCTTCAAAAGCAGCACTATATTCAATGATTTTGGGCGGAGGCACAACATTAATTTTAATTTTATCCAAGCTGAAATTGCCTTATGGTTTAGACGCAAATTTATTTGGAATCACACTCTCAGCAATTGTCTTTATTATAATACAATCGCGGCATAAGAGATAGAATCAATAGCGTATTATATAATTACTGTACTTATATGATTAAGGAGATAATAGCATTAAGAAGGGAGATACATAAGTATCCGGAAGTTTCAAATGATGAACATCATACGGCCGAACGTATCATCAATTTTATTAAGAATTATAATCCGGATGAGATAATCAGACTTGGGAAAACGGGTATATTATTTGTTTTTAAAGGAAACGAAAGAGGAAAAACATTAATGTTCAGATCAGAATTGGATGCTTTGCCAATTAAAGAAAGGACAGAAGCTGAATATAAATCTGTGAATGATAATATCTCTCATGCATGCGGACATGATGGACATATGGCGGTTTTATCTGGTCTGGCTCGAAAAATTTCTAAAAATCGACCTCAAAAAGGGGAAGTATTTTTACTTTTTCAACCAGCCGAAGAAGTAGAACAAGGAGCTCGCGACATTATAGAAAATCCAAAATTTATAAATATTAAGCCCGACTATATTTTTGCACTTCATAATGTACCTGGATTTGAAAAGCATAAAATAATTCTTAAAAAGGGAAGTTTTGCTTCCGGCTCAAAAGGCATGACCATTAAACTTACCGGAAAAACAGCTCATGCTGCTGAACCGGAAAATGGAATTAGTCCTGCGAATGCTATTTCTCAAATAATCAATAAATTACAAGAATTAAGAGAAAACAAATCCCTTTTTAGTGATTTTATATTGTTGACCATCATCAACATACAATTGGGTGAAATATCTTTTGGCACCTCACCGGGGTATGCCGAAATGAGAATTACTCTGCGTGCTTTTGAAAATAAGGATATGAAATTACTTACTTCTTTTTGTGAAAAAATAATATGGGAAATATCAAATGCCGAAAAGTTAAGTTGTGAAATTTCGTATAATGAAGTATTTCCGGCAACAGTGAATAATGATCAATGTGTTGATATTGTCGAACAATCAGCAAAACAAATAGATCTGAAAGTTGAGCACTTGAATACACCATTTAAATGGTCAGAAGATTTTGGCTATTACACAGAAAAATACAATGCTTGTTTTTTCGGATTAGGTTCAGGCCTTTCACAGCCTCAACTTCATAACCCGGATTTTGACTTTCCTGATGATATAATTGAAACAGGAATCAATGTGTTTTATCAAATCTACAAAAAAATCAATTTATAGCATGACAAATAACCAAATTACTGATAGCTCTATAATTACCCTTAATGAAAAAGCATTGGAAAAAAACCTAGCTTTTTTGAAGAAAAAACTGGGGACTAAGGTTATAATATCGGCTGTAGTAAAAGCAAATGCCTATGGTCATGGCATAGAACAAATTGTGCCTCTTTTTGAGAAATATGGAATTAATCATTATTCTGTTTTCAGCTTCAGCGAAGCTATCCGAGTTTATAATAGCCTTTCAAAACCGCAGGCAATAATGATCATGGGTTGGATTTCTGATAAAAATATGGCAGTCATAATTGAAAAAGGCATCGAATTTTTTATCTTTAACATCGAACGCTTGGAAGTTGCACTTGCATGTTCAAAAAAGCTTAAAATCAAAGCAAAAATTCATCTCGAAGCAGAAACAGGAATGAATCGTTCGGGTTTAAGTGTTGATGAACTCGATCGTGCGATTTCTATACTAAAAGATAATATTGAAAATATTGAGATAGTCGGCTTTTGTACGCACCTTGCCGGAGCCGAAAGTATCTCAAATCACTCAAGAATACAGAAACAGTTAAGAAATTATCAAAAAATGTTAGCTCTTCTTGAAAAGAACAACATCGTTCCAAAATACAGACACGTGGCTAATTCTGCAGCATCTTTTATTTACCCAAAAGCAAGAATGGAGTTGGTGAGAATAGGAATTATGCTCTATGGATTCTGGCCGAGCATCGAAGTGTTTATTCAGTATATTAATAATCAAAATAACAAAATTGACCCTTTAAAAAGAATACTGAGATGGAAAAGCCAAATAATGGCTATTAAAAAAGTTAAAAGTGGCGAATTTATTGGATATGGAATTTCATATCTTGCTCAAACCAACATTACAACAGCATTAGTCCCTGTTGGATATTCCCAGGGTTACAGTCGTTCATTGAGCAATAAAGGTCATGTTCTTATTTGTGGACATAGATGCAGTGTAATAAGTGTTATAAACATGAATATGATTATTATCGATGTTACGCATGTAAAAAATGTGGAAGTTGGTGATGAAGTTGTTTTGATTGGAAAACAGGGAAAACTAGAAATAAAAGTCAGCGCTTTTAGCGACTTAAGCGACAAACTTAATTATGAAATACTAGCACATTTATCAGAGAGTATATCTCGAATTGTAGTAAAAAAATAAAAAAAATGGCTTTTGTAACTTTAGATATTAAAAAATTAACAGTAAACTTTGAATATCTCAATACTCTTTTTAAGAAAAATGGTATTGAATGGTCCGTAGTATCAAAAATGCTTTGCGGAAATAAAGACTATTTAACTGAATTATTAAAATTTGATATTAATCAAGTATGCGACTCTCGTGTTTCCAACCTAAAAATGATTAAATCAATCAATCCAAAGATTGAAACTATTTATATTAAACCTCCTGCAAAACGCGCTATTTCAAATGTGGTTAAATACGCGGATATTAGTATGAATACTGAATTTGAGACTATTAAACTATTAGCAAAAGAAGCGAAAAAGCAAAACAAAACCCATAAAATAATAATAATGATTGAGTTGGGAGAACTTCGGGAAGGAGTTATGGGAGAAGACTTTATGGCTTTTTATGAAAGTGTTTTTAGATTGGAAAACATAAAGGTTATTGGCATTGGGGCAAACCTATCTTGTTTGTATGGTGTTTTACCAAATCACGATAAATTAATCCAATTAAGTTTATATGAACAGTTGATTGAAGCAAAATTCAATAAACAAATACCCTATGTTTCAGGCGGGTCGTCAGTTACAATACCACTAATTTTTCAAAATCTTTTACCAAAAGGGATCAATCATTTTCGGGTGGGAGAGACTTTGTTTTTGGGAACGGATGTATACAATAATTCAAAGTTTAAAAAAATGCACTCTGATGTATTTAGCTTGTATGCGGAAATAATTGAATTAATTGAGAAATCCACCACTCCAATGGGAGAAATGGGAACAAATGTAGAAGGAGAAAGTTATCAATTTGACCAAAATAATATTGGTGAAACATCATACCGAGCAATAATAGATTTAGGGCTTCTTGATGTAGAAACAGATCATATTGAATTAATTGATAAAAGCTTAAAGTTAGCTGGTGCAAGTTCAGATATGATAGTAATTGACTTAAACAAAAATAAAAAGAATTATAAGGTTGGAGACTTGGTTGAATTTAAGTTAGATTATATGGGTATTCTTAGAATAATGAATTCAAAATATATTGGAAAAAGAATAAAAGAGAGAGCTAATTGAGCAGAAGTGTGACGCTAAAAGTGATGACTTTGAACCTCTCTTGCGCCACTTTATACTTCGTCTTTAGATAAACCAAATTCTTGCAACGAAAAATAGAAACCGATTTGCTAAAAACCCAATTTCTTTGAAGTATTCCTTTAAACTGAATCAGTTCATTCTTCCTAAAGATAGTCACTTTGATAACAGGTTTTTTTGAAAATGAAACTCCTCGCAGATAGCTGACGAGGTATCTCAATGGAATCGTGATTTTTTAATACGCATCAAGATGCGGAAAACCGATTCCGGCATGGCCGGAAGAGTTCAACGATTTAATAAAACCCATGAGATCCCTCAACTATCGCTCGGGATCAGTTCGGCTAAATGATTTTGAAAAACAAAATCATAGTCTCACTGATTTAAAAAGGAAACCCGAAACTGAAATAGTAATAAAACTTATGGTTATTGGTATTTTCCGATACCGTGAATTTCAAAGGACCTATTACAGAATTGTATGCCAGACTGCCCACCCATCCCGAAATGGTCTCGCCATTCAATTGTAGCGATTCTTCAGTATAGGTTTCCGCATGATTGATAAAAAAAGCATCTTCACCAAAACCACTTAAATACCAATTTTTTGCTATCTTCAATTGCATTCCTAAACCTAACTTCACAAAATTATCTGTTGCAATTTGATAAGGTTCAATTCCTGCTTGATTAAATGTATTTACACGAGAATTAAAACCGCTTCCTCCCAAAAAGAACTTATCGGCATAAAAGGGAATAGAGCTCATATAGCCCAATGTAAACTCAGGAATAATCGAAAAGCGTTTTCCAATTCTTATATAATGTTTGTAATCAACTATCAAGATTTCATTTTCGCTGGATATCTTTTCAAACAGCCCTTCTGAAGCGTGATAAGAAGATTGTGGTTTGAGAATTTTTCTATAAGTAATATCTAACCTTGCTCCTCTGGTTGGAAATATAGGACTATTTAGTGTGTTCAAATGATAACCAGCTTCGAGTGAAAAATTGGTCGCCAAAACTCTTTTAATGCCATACATATTTTCTAAACCATCCTGCAGATAAAAAAAGTTACTTACATAAGAACCTTTAAATTCTATTTTAGAATTCTGCGTTATTGAATGACCTACGCTGGCGCAAAACTGAAGCTGATTATTTCTAAACTGCCCCAAAGAAACAATTACACTACTTGAAAACTCATAATAGTTAGGAATGGTAATGCTTTGCGTATTTGCACCAAGAGAGAAAAATAAACGTTTATTTTTCCCTCCATATAAATGATAAGCCAAAAGAGCCCTTGGATATTTTGAGATGTCTATGGTAAAGTCCAAGTTGGATGAATTTACAAATAAATGTTTATAGGAAAGATTGATCAACAATCCGGCATCAAAAAAATTATCATAATAAACATTGGCATTGGCTAGTATCCTATCCTTCTCTTTCACTTCAAAAAGCAAATCGTAACCCCCATTCTCTTTAACAAAAACATAAGCAATCTTATCAAAAATCAACGTACTATAAAGCGATTTTAAAGCCAAATCAAGTTGGATCCTTGTAACTAAGGAGTTTTCTTTTATTCCCGACATGCCCACTACAAAATCCTTACTGGTAAATTTCAATCCATTTACCCGAATCTTTTTTATGGCAAAATCTTTTTTAATGGATGTCGGCTTTATATTTTCTAGTGGTGGATATTTTTTTAATTCTTTCGATAAAGCCAGTAATTGCTTATACACTTTTTCACTATGAGCCGCATCTTCGCCAAGCTGAACAATCTCTCTCGATTTACCAAAATTTTCCATGCTATATTCAGCAATGTTCGGCAAAATTTTAATATCTACCATTTTCAGGCTTTCTTCGGCATTAATAACACCCAATATAGAAGCCGATTGCGTTAATATTTTAATCATGCTATTAAAATCTTTGGTTTGCGGATTTGCACTCGATCCAACATAAACTCCTATTATTATATCGGCACCCATATCAATACATTTTTGAACGGGAAAATTATTTATAACTCCACCATCAACCAACAACATTTTGTCTTTTACTATGGGTGTAAAAACGGTTGGAATGGCCATACTCGCCCGCATGGCTTTAGCCAAACTTCCGGACTTAAACATATAAGTTTTACCGGTAATAAGATCGGATGCTAAACAACGAAAAGGAATAGGAAAATCATCAAACGATTCAATTCCATTTGCCCTCCAACATATGTTCGAAAACATTTCGGAGATAAGCTGACCACGCACCATGCCAAGTGGCAGACCTACACCTTTCAAACTATCGCCTGAGAAGCTCAATTGGTATTTTCTGTATTCAGGTTTTATATTTATACCTATTTTATCAAAGCTAACTTCATCTGTAAAAATAGCATTCCAATCAATGGCTGAAGTCAGGCTGTCAAGCTCATGAGCAGTATATCCTATGGAATACAAACCACCCACTATAGATCCCATACTCACTCCGGTTATATAATCGGGACGTATTCCCAGCTCTTCCAACACTTTTAAAACTCCCACTTGCGCTAATCCTTTAGCACCACCTCCACTAAGTACCAAACCAATTTTAGGCCGCTTGGTCATCTTATTAATCTCCACATCCTGTGCGAAAGCCCTTGAGCCAAAACTAAATAGATATAGAATTACAACAATATAAAGTGGGGCAATCTTGTGCATGAATTGAGATCTAATAAGGTAAATTTTACGTGTTAAACAAATATACAAAATTTACGGGACAGATGCTTCTAAAACGGATAAAAAAACTGGAAATAAAATGTGAATAAAAATTTGAAGAACAGGGTTTTAATTTTCTAAAGAACACCAGCTTAATTAAGCTTTTTAAAACTACTTTTGCAGCATGTCAAATATCCTTAAGAATCAGCAAAATATACTGAATAAATTAAATATCGAGACGCTTAATCCTATGCAAGAGGAAGCTCTAAAAGTAATTCCTACTCATTCAGATATCGTGTTATTATCACCTACCGGAACAGGTAAAACTTTAGCCTTCCTATTACCAATACTTATAGAACTGAAAGTGGATTGCGCCGAAGTACAAATCTTAATTATAGCACCTTCCCGTGAATTAGCCATTCAAATAGAGCAAGTTATCCGTGAAATGGGAACAGGTTTCAAAGCCAATGCTGTTTATGGCGGACGCTCTGGGTCAAAAGACAAAATTGAGATGAAACATCGACCTGCAATTCTCATTGGAACTCCCGGAAGAATTGCTGATCATTTAAGAAGAGAAAGATTTTCAACTGAGCATATTCAGACTCTGGTCTTGGACGAATTTGACAAATCTTTGGAGATTGGATTTGAAGTTGAAATGAGCGAAATTATTAAGGCCTTGCCAAATATTCAGAAAAAAATATTGACTTCCGCAACCAATAAGGTGCATATACCAGAATTTGTTGCTTTAGAAAATCCAACTTTTATTAATTATTTAGACGAAGGAGTCCCTCAACTAAAAATAAAGACAATCCTCTCTCCCACCAAAGACAAATTGGAAACGCTAGTCGATACATTACATCGGCTTAAAAATAAACATGGCATCATTTTTTGCAATTTCAAAGATAGTATCCAGGAAGTAAGTAATTATCTCCAGGATAAGAATATCAATCACGGATGTTTCTATGGAGGTATGGAACAAAAAGACAGAGAACGAGCCCTAATCAAATTTAGAAATGGAACCTACCAATTATTAATTGCTACAGATTTAGCTGCAAGAGGAATAGATGTTCCTGAGATCAAATTCATTATCCATTATCAACTTCCACAAAAGGATCATGAATTTATTCATAGAAATGGAAGAACCGCCCGAATGCATAATAAAGGAACAGCTTATATTTTGCAATGGGAAAAGGACTATTTACCCGATTATATTCAAGACAAAAGAAGTTATTGTGCTAATGAAATTCAGGAGAAACCAAGTTTATCAGCATCCAAATGGGAAACTATTTTCGTTTCAGGTGGAAGAAAAGACAAAATCTCTAAAGGAGATATTTCAGGATTATTTATTAAACAGGGAAAGCTTAAGCATAACCAAATTGGCATTATCGAACTCAAACAAGATTGTGCTTTTGTGGCTATACAAGCTTCCCAAGTAAATAATTTAATTGCAATGATTAATAATACCAGATTAAAAAAGAAAAAAATTCGACTGACAGTTATTTAATCTTTGGCAGTTAATCAATGTCAAAACTCGATGATGATGAGCTTTCTTCGTTAATCTTTTCCCATAGGGATGCCTTTAGCAGCGAAACTCTGTGTCTTTGTAGTTCTTTATAAAACGCTATTACAGTAAGTGACTTTAAGAAGCACTGCCAAAGGCATCCCTATGGGAAAGACTTAAATGGAATTTAAAAAAACTCTTATCATTCTTGCTTTTTATTGCCCTGATTAGTCACAATTTTTATACTATCCCAATAAAGTCGATTTTTACTATATTTACCATTCTAGATTTAACCAAATTGCAATGAAATGAATAAATACATACTTGCACTCGATCAAGGTACTACAAGTTGTCGCGCGTTTATTTTTAACAAAAAAGGAAGTATAATATCGTCAACGCAAAAAGAGTTTACACAATATTTTCCAAAACCGGGCTATGTAGAACACGATCCAATAGAAATTTGGTCAACTCAGGCAGGTATTCTGGCCGAAGCGATTGTAAAAAAAGGATTGAGCGCTGCTAATATTTCCGCCATAGGAATAACCAATCAACGCGAAACGGTTGTAGTTTGGGACAAGATTACGGGAGAACCTGTTTATAATGCCATTGTTTGGCAAGATAAAAGAACCTCTGAATATTGCGATGAATTAAAAGCACAAGGCCTTACTGATAGAATAAGAAAAAAAACCGGTCTCATTATTGATTCTTATTTCTCAGCAACTAAAGTAAAATGGATATTGGATAATGTTGAAGGAGTGAGGGAAAGAGCTGAAGCTGGCGAACTGGTTTTAGGAACCATCGACTCTTGGCTAATCTGGAACTTGACGAAGGGAGAATTGCATATCACCGATGTTACCAATGCCTCCAGAACACTTCTTTTCAATATTAATTCAATGGATTGGGATGAAGAATTGCTTGATCTTTTCACCATTCCCAAAAGCATGCTTCCAAAAGTAAAGCAGTCGAGTGAAATATATGGCTACATATCTACCTCTCTATTCACAAGCAAAATTCCTATAGCAGGAATAGCAGGCGATCAGCAAGCGGCCTTGTTTGGACAAATGTGCAGCAAACCAGGAATGGTTAAAAATACGTACGGAACAGGTTGTTTTATGTTGATGAATATTGGCGAAAAACCCATTTTTTCAAAAAATCAACTATTGACTACGGTTGCTTGGAAAATAAATGGAAAAACTCAATATGCTTTTGAAGGAAGTATTTTTATTGGCGGAGCAGTTGTTCAATGGCTTCGCGATAGTTTGAAAATAATAAAAACATCTGATGATGTAGAGAAATTAGCAAAGACTGTGGCTAATTCTGATGGTGTTTATTTTGTTCCTGCTTTTGTAGGATTAGGCGCACCACACTGGAATCAATTTGCACAAGGAACTATTTTTGGACTTACGCGAGGCAGCAGCGATGCTCATATTGCTCGGGCAGCGCTGGAATCGATCGCTTATCAAACCATGGATGTTTTAAAAGCGATGGAAGCCGACTCCGGAATTTCTATCAAAGAACTTAGAGTGGATGGAGGAGCAGTAGTTAATAATCTTTTAATGCAGTTTCAAGCCGATGTATTAAATACGGTTACTGTTCGGCCAAAAGTAATTGAGACAACCGTTATGGGAGCGGCTTTCTTAGCCGGATTAGCAGTAGGCTACTGGAAAGATCTAGAAGAAATTCAAGAAATATGGCAAACTGATCTTCATTTTACACCAAATCCAAAAAGAAAAGAAGTTGAAAAAGGAATTAAAGGCTGGCAGAAGGCAGTAGATGCATTAAACTATTGGACAAATATTAAATAAAAAGAAAGCCTGTCCTTTTTGTAATTCATTTACTCAATACTTAGTGCTTGTTGCGAAATAATTACTCCATTTATGCTCATTCTTTTGCCCACTAACTTTGTTAAAAAGCCTCGCCGTAGTATACTATGCCTGTGTTTTTCACCTTGTTACCGAACAAAATAACTTCGCCTGATCTAGAGAACTTATTTCGTAACAAGCCCTTAATCGGTTTTAGTTTCTGAAATCAAATCAAAAATTTCTTCCATGATATAGATAATTACCTTTTTTGAGCTCGGCTTTTTGTACGCTGTAATCATCGCTTTTGCCACTTCCATTCCCTTTATACTTCTATATTTTTTGAGTACCGGAATTAATTTACCTAATCCGTTAATAAACTTTGCTCCCAACTCCTCTCCTTTTCTCTTTTTATCTCGCACTCCTGATAATACACTTGGACGAAAAATACAGACATGCTCAAATGGCATCTTTTTGACGGCTTCATCCAGTTCCCCTTTTATTCGAGAATAGAATACTAATGAACGATCATTTGCTCCTGAAGAAGAAACCAAAAAATAATCAGTAACATCATTTTCTGCAGCAGCTTTTGCAACTTCGTATTGATAAATAAAATCTACCTTATATTGAGCGTCTTTACTTCCCGCTTGCTTTAAGGTTGACCCCATGCAAGAAAACAATACATCCCCTCGAATAAGCGATTTATACGATGATATGTCCTCAAAATTTACAAGATTTTCCTCAATTTTTGGATGTTTAAAAGCAGTAGCTCGTCTAACCAATAATACAATTTTCGAAAAGGAATCATCCTGAATTAATAGTTCCACCAAAAATTTACCTACTAGGCCGGTAGCACCCAATACGATTGCTGTTTTCTTTATAATCATACTGTAAATATAATCTATTTATCATTCGATTAGGGAAGAAAGCATTTTTGGGAGTATATTTACATTTTCAAAAATGAGATTTACATAATCTGAAAAATAAATTATAAATCGATGAATAATAACGATATACTACGCCGAATTCGCTACACTTTTGATTTCAGTGATCAAAAAATGATTAAAATATTCGCTTTAGCTGATCTTGATGTTACACGTGCCGAAATTAGTAATTGGCTAAAAAAAGACGACGATCCCGATTTTCAGGGAATCTACGATATCCAATTTGCCACCTTCCTCAATGGATTTATCAATGACAGGCGAGGTAAAAAAGAAGGCGAGCAAGCTAAACCGGAAAAGAAATTGAATAATAATATTATCTTCAGAAAATTAAAAATCGCATTAAATCTCAGAGATGAAGACATTTTGGAGATTCTCATGCTCGCAGATATGCGTGTAGGAAAACACGAATTGAGCGCTTTTTTTCGCAATCCTTCACAGAATCAATATCGCCCTTGCAAGGATCAAATCTTGCGCAATTTCATTCATGGAATGCAGATAAAATACCATGTGGATAAAGAATAAAAACCAGTAAAACAAAGTCTACTGGTTTTGGAAATTACTTTCTTAGATTAATCTGGTTCCTTCTAAAACACGTATTTCTTAATTTATTTTGAAATCAAAAGGCATTCTAGCTTGAATGATATCTTGATTTTCCAAATTCTTAATATATTTTACATATTTAGAAAAAACGCCCAACTTTTTATCTATTAGCGTACTGCTTTCGCCACTAAAATCTTCAAGCATTTTCATAAAGGGATCTTTCTGAACTGGTAAGGATAAAATACGATAATCAGTTAGTTCAGCAACCTTAGCAGCATACACAATAGCATCTTCCAATCCACCCAGCGTATCAACCAATCCCAAATCAATTGCTTGTTCACCTGTCCATACACGTCCTTGTCCAATAGCATCAACGTCATCAAACTCCATATTTCTTCCTTTTGCAACTTTATTTACAAAACTCGAATATACGTTTTCAATACTTTTTTGAATCACTGCCCGTTGAAATGCAGACAAAGGTTTTGTTAAATCCATGAAATCGGCATTTTTATTTGTCATGACTTCGTCAAAAGTAATGCCTAATTTGTCATTCATAAGTTCCTGCGCATTTGGAATCATACCAAAAACGCCAATAGAACCAGTAATAGTTGTAGGTTCAGCAAAAATTCGCGTCGAATTACAAGCAATATAATAACCACCGGAAGCGGCTACATCGCTCATAGAAGCAACGACTGGTTTTTCTGCTTTGGTTAATTCCACTTCACGCCAAATCAAATCAGAAACTAAGGCGCTTCCACCTGGAGAATTTATCCGCAAAACCACCGCTTTCACACGGCTATTTTCACGAGCATCTTTCAATGCTTTTACAATATTTTTATCCCCAATATAGGTGTCATCTCCTTTTCCAGGCATAATTTCGCCAGAAGCATAAATAACCGCAATCTTATCACGTGATTTACTTCCACTTTTATAATAGGAAGTATTTATATACTTATCGACTCTAATTAATTTTAGGTCTTTCTCCTTTTCTCCTCCCACAAAAGAAACTAAATAGTCTTTCACCTCGTCGTTATATTTAAGACCATCTACAAATCCAAACTCAAGGGCGAGTTTTGGATTGTTCAATGCCAAATCATCTGCATACTTATTTAAATCATCGATACTTATTCCACGAGAAACACTTATTGACCTTACTATTTTATCCCACACGGAATTGATTAATGCGCCCGTTTGTTTCTTACTTGCATCACTCATTTTATCAAGCATAAAGGGCTCAACAGCACTTTTAAATTGACCATGCCTAATAATTTGCATCTCAATGCCAAGCTTTTCCAATGCGCCTTTGTAAAAGGTAACCTGACCATTCAGTCCGGCAAAATAAATTAAACCTTCGGGATGCAAGTACAATTTATCGGCGACGGAGGCTAAATAATATCCCTTCTGATCGAAAGCCGTTGCATAGGCCACTATAAATTTCCCACTCGTTTTGAAATTTTCCAATACATTTCTAATCTCCTGAGTACTTGACATACCAGCCAAAACTGTTGGAGCATTTAAATAAATGCCATCAATATTTGGGTCTTCTTTGGCTTTATTAATGGATCGTACAATCTCATCCAGTCCCGGATTTTCTTTGATAGAAAACTCCATCAAATTGAATGGGGAAAAAGGATCATTAATTCCTCGATCCGCAATTTGATAATCCAAATTAAGATACAAAATACTATGGGCATCCGAGATTACTTCTTTGTCTTCCGCAGAAGAAACTATCGCACTAATGATTCCTAAAAACAAAAAGAAAGAAATAATTCCGGCGATAAAGACACCTAAAACAGTAGCAAGCGTATATTTAAGAAACTTAGACATATGATATAAATTTTATTTTAACAGGCTGCAAGATAAGGTTTTTCTTTGTCTTGGAAATGCAATTTCCTTTCAAAAAAGCTAATTCTTTGTTAACAATGACCTGTGAAAATTTTCTCTCTAATCCCAAATAAAGCTTAGGCTTTTATATCAACTTTGTATTGATATAGATAATGAAGAAAAAGAATCGAATTTTTCAACTGGCCGCATTGCTTTTTTTTATTTTGCTTAGCATCTATAGCTTTGCAAACGAGCCTTATTCTCCTTTCACTACTAATCATTCTGCAAGCAATTATTTCTCTGTATATATTATGGATCCAGGACAAAGCACTGCTGAAGATTTCAGCGCTTTACTTTTGTTTTACAACCCAAACTTGGATACTTCCATGGTAGAATCTTTGGCAAAAACTTACATTGATGAATCGCAAAAAGAAGGTGTAAATCAAGACATTGCTTTTATTCAAATGTGTTTGGAAACAGGATTTTTAACTTATACAGGAAGCATAAAAGCACAACAAAATAATTTTGCCGGTTTAGGTGCTATAAACAAAAATGAAAAAGGAGAACAGTTTCCCGATGTTCAAACTGGAGTACGTGCGCATATCCAACATTTAAAAGCGTACGCTTCCACACTTGATTTGTCTCACGAATTGGTGGATGTTCGTTTTCACTTTATTAAACGCGGTATTGCTCCAACTATTTATGATTTACCAGGAAAATGGGCAGCCGATAAAGAATATGCTCTCAAGCTCGAAGACCTCCTTTCCCGCTTATTTCTTTTCCGAACACAGTCTAATTTAAGAGTAGCATTAGGAATTTATTAATTTTTTTATTTTTTTCTAAATTACATACTCTAAGTTCCTTATGTTTTAGGGTGAACAAATGGTTAATAAGTTCGCTTTGAGCTTGAATTGCAATACCAATAATTTTTTATTTTTGCTCAGGAATGCATAAAATAGTAATACTTTTAGGTAGTAACCAGGGCAAAAGCAAGAACTTGATCCTGAAAGCAAAAGACATGCTTATATCCAAATTGGGCAAATGCCTGAAAGAATCATCACTTTATGAATCAGAAGCTTGGGGATTTAAATCGGAAAGTAATTTCCTGAATCAGGTGGTGCTATTTGAAACACAACTGTTAGTACTGGAAATTCTACAGATTGCTCTTGATATTGAAAAGGAATTGGGTCGGATTAGAAATTCTGCCGGATATGCTTCACGTACTATGGATATTGATTTGCTATTTTACGATGATCTAATAATAAGTGAAACTGATTTGCAAATTCCTCATCCTCGCTTGCATTTACGACGTTTTACATTAGAACCGCTTGCAGAAATAATGCCTGATTTCATTCATCCGGAATTAAAAAAAACCATGCTTGAATTATTAAATTTGTGTACAGATAATTTAAGCTTAACTAAACTGGAAAATTAGAATGCGCCATAATTTTATTGCCATAGAAGGAACTATAGGAGCTGGGAAAACATCACTAGCCACTAAAATTGCCGAAGATTTCAATGGCAAACTCATATTGGAGCAATTCGCTGACAATCCTTTTTTGCCCAAATTTTATGAAGAAGCAGATCGTTATGCATTTCCATTAGAATTATCTTTTCTGGCTGAACGTTATCAACAACTCAGCACCCAATTGAGCTCTCAAGATTTATTTAAAAACTTTACCATCTCTGATTATTTATTTAACAAATCATTGATTTTTGCTCAAAAGACACTTACGGAAGATTTGTTTGGCTTGTATGGAAAACTCTTTAGCATAATTAACGCATCCATGCCACAACCTGATTTATTGGTTTATTTATACTTGAAAGTGGATAAATTGAAATTCAATATTAAGTTGAGAGGCCGATCTTATGAACAAAGTATTGCCGACGATTATCTGGAAGCTATTCAGCAAGGTTATTTCGAATTTATCAAACAGCAGCAAAACATGCGGATTTTGATTCTCGATACTAATAATATCGACTTTGTCAATAACCCAGAAGATTATAAAAAAATCTTGTTTCACATTGACCAGGAATATTCAATTGGGATTCACCGAAGAGTCCTTTAATTAAGTATCAACTCCCCCAATTTTCCTTTTAATTTAAACTATTAATTCACAAATTAATGTAGCTGATCTTTCATGTTTACGCCACATTTAAAAAGACGCTCTGTAATCAATTTATTAATACATATATTTCTGCGATAATCTGCGTTATCTGCAGGAAAAATACATCCTGATAAAAATGTTCCCGCTGATTTCGCTGATAAACGCTGATAAAATATTCTTGAATTCGTAATTTCATTTTGCTTAATCAAAGTTTTTTTGCGAATAAAGAAAAATATTTGTGGCATAATCATCAAAAAATATTTAGGGTGTTCCTTTGGCGAAAACAGATGCATCAACTCCCCCAATTTTCCTTTTAATTTAAACTATTAATTCACAAATTAATGTTGATGGTTTTTGATTTTATGCTGATATTTTCACTCTTCAAATGTGTAATTTTATAAGCTAAAGGAAAATAAAATGTTCTCAAACACCAAAGTAGCAACCTTTCTTATCTCAATTCTAATTGGACTCTTTTTAGCTGCCGCTTGGTTTGGCTACAAAAACCTAGCTATTGATAGCATTACTCCTTTACAGGCTTTTCCTAAAAATACGGCTTTTATATTGGAAATACCTGAACCCCAGACCTTTTTCCAAAACCTAAACAACAAAAATACTTTTTGGGCCGATTTAATTACAAACAATAAAATAAATGAATTCAGCCAATTTGCCAGTGAACTACTTACTCAAAGTAAAGACGATAAAAAATTAAACCTTCTCTTCAATCAACCCTTTTATCTGTCTCTAATTTCAAACGCCAAAAACACAAATAACCTTTTACTAATCACTAAAACAAACAGTCTAAGTCTTGAATCCTTGGATACAAAATTATTCAGCAAGCTAAAAAAGGCTTACTATTTAGCGCCAATCAAAGACTTAAAGTTTGCCAAGTTGCAAACTACCTCTTCCAGCTATTTTCTTGCCCAAAGCAAAGGTTTATTTATTATTAGTACAGATTCCACATTGATTCAAACTGTTCTAAATCAGATTTCGGATGAAAAAGAGCTTACAAACTCTAGTGATTATAAGCGATTGAAAATGACTCAAGGCAAACGAGCCGATGCTTATCTTACAATAGCTTATGCAAATTCCAAGGAGGTTTTAGAATCAGAACTTAACTCAAATAAGCCACTAGATGTTTCAAGTTTTGCTAATTACAGCGTGCTCGATATTATCTTAAAACCAGATGAGCTTCTTTTAAATGGATATACTTCCGCATTTGATAGTTTAAATCAATACTTAAGCTCATTTGAAAATCAAAAAGGACAAAAATCTCAATTACCAAGTTCTCTTCCTTATTTTACCGAGAGCTTTGTTAGTATTAACCTTTCCGATTATCGATCTTATATCAAAAAACAAACACAATCCGCTCAATCAAAAAAGGAGCATTTGCTTGTCGATAAGATGATTAACGGAAATTCTTTAGCGATTACCGAACAATGGTGGGCTGGAGAAATGGCTTTGGTTATTGACGCAAAACAACGGGAATATGCTGTATTTACAGCTAAATCGGGAAGAGATGCTTTTCGACTTTTAGCTGATATTGCACATCAATCTCAACCTCGAATTATTACCGAAAATTATCGCGGATTAAAAATCAAAGAGATTAATTCGCCTTATTTTCTTAGAAGTCAATTCGGAACTCTTTTCTCCGGTTTTAAAGAAGTTTTCTTCTGTGTTATTGATGAAGCCGTAATATTTTCAAAAAATATTCCCGATATAAAGAACTATATCGATGCGCTTATTTTAGGAAATAATTTAAGCAAAAACGAATCATATATTGAATTCTCAGACAACCTATCGGATGATGCCATTCTTCGAATTTACAGTAAAACACCAACTAAATCGCATCCGTTTCTTAATTTATTTACATCCAAAGATAAATCCCTGTTTACAAATTTCGAAAATGTGATTGAAAATATAAAAGGAATCGGAATTCAAATAAGCAATAAAAATAATTTGTTCTATACGGGGCTTTTTATCACGCACGGAAAAAATATGGTTGAAAAAACGAGTGCTTGGCAAGTGGAGTTGGAAGCGCCTATTGCTGCTGGTCCATTCTTGGTTAAAAATCATGCTTCTAAAGGAAATAGCATCCTCATTCAAGACGAATTTAATACGCTTTATTTTTTAAATGATAAAGGAGATGTCGTTTGGTCACAGCCACTTAAAGAAAGAATTAAAAGTCAGATTTTTGCAGTAGATTATTACAAGAATGAGAAATGGCAATATCTCTTTAACACCTCAAATTTCCTGTATTTAATTGATATCACAGGAAATACGGTTGGCGATTATCCCATCCAATTGAATTCTGAAGCATCCAACGGATTGCAAGTTTTGGATTATAAAAATAACAAAGACTACCGAATAATTATTGCAGGTAAAAATGGTGAGCTTTATAATTATGAATTGAATGGTAGACTCTTAAAAGGCTGGCATGCAGAAAACACGAGGAAAGAAATTAGCAAGCCTCTCAATTATTTGATGACAAATAACAAAGACTACCTGATTTTTGAAGCGAGCAATGGGAATATTATAATGACCGATAGAAGAGGAGACAAAAGAATGGAAGTGCGTCAGTCTTTTACAAATGCTTTAGGCTCCGATTTATATATAAACCGAACCAACAGAAGCAAGGGCATCATGTTAACTACAGATACGAAAGGCAACTTGGTTTACATACCGAAAACAGGGGCAGTTAAAAAAACGTCTTTTGGAACATGGTCGGAAAACCATTATTTTCTTTATGCCGATTTTAATGGAAACAACGAAATGGATTTTATTTATCTCGACAACAATAAATTACGTGTTTTTGATAAATTTAAAAATGTACTTCTGTCTTTCGATTTTAATAATCCGATTCAATTAAAGCCCCAAGTATTTACACTTAACAATAAAAAAGTACTTGGAGTTGTAGATCAAACGGAAAAACGGCTTTATCTTTTTGATAAAAATGGCCTTCTAAGTGAAAAAATAAGAAAAGGGAACACCAATTTTGTTTACGGAAAATTGAATAAAAATACAGCTCCTTCCTTGCTAATTGGTTTGGACAAATCGATTTACAATTATCCTTTGGATTGATTTAGCTTTGTATAATATTTGCAATAATCTTTCAATCCACAG
>JAGGUP010000105.1 GCA_021158405.1 Bacteroidales bacterium | reverse complement strand
TAACCGGAGCTTTAATTGTAACTACTCCACAAAATGTTGCATTAGCTGATGTTCGAAAAGCAGCCGATATGTTTAAAAATGAATCTATCAATGTTCCTTTATTAGGGGTTATTGAGAATATGTCTTATTTTGCTCCGGAGGATTGTCCTGGTAAAAAATACCATATTTTTGGACAAGGTGGCGGACAAATTGTTGCTAATGAATTGGATAGTGAATTAATTGGTAGTATTCCAATTGTAGAGGCGATTGCCGAAACCGGCGATAGTGGTGTCCCAATTGCGTTGGATGATTCAACTGCATCGGCAGGGATATTTAAAGAGATTGCTGAGAAATTAATTTTCAATGTGAATAAGCGCAATACAGAACAAGAAGCAACTCGAATCGTTCAAATCGATCCAAACGCAAATTGTTCAACAGAATAATAAAATTTAATAGCTGGAATTATGGGAGAAAATAAAGAATTACAAAGCAAGGTAGAAGGAATTCTTGAACAAATAAGACCCTATTTGCAGAACGATGGTGGCGATATTCGCTTTGTAAATATGACAGATGATAATGTGGTTAATGTTGAACTAATGGGTGCTTGCGGATCTTGTCCTTATAGCACTCAAACGCTTAAAAATGGTGTTGAACAAGCTGTTAGGAAAGCATTACCGGAAATCAAATCTGTAGAAGCTATAAATTTGAACCGCGATTAAATTCAATCATGCATACTTAAAAAAGACCAATTCGACCGAAAAGTCCTTTGGTCTTTTTTTTATTTAGAGAGACTGATTTCCTCAAACCCTTCTTTGAAAGGAAAAAGCATTTTCAGCTCTGAATCGTAATGAAAAAACAGTGTTGCTTTTTTATTTTTTCGAAAATGCTGCTCAATATAGTTATTCATTAAATAGTCGGTAAAATACTCCGCATAAATATTCCCGACATCCTCAGCCAGCTGATAAACTTCCTTAACTGAAAGTGAGTCAACAGAATAATAATAGACCGGATTACCTGTTTTGTTATCTGTTAAAAAGTCTCCGGAAAATTCATCCATCACAGCATTTTCGGCATAAAATACTTTTCTCCAAGCAGTATCACGAGCCTCAAATTCGAACCAACTATCCAGCGAAACAAGATTTAGATTAAAAATTTTATTAAACTCTTTTCCATTAATTTCCTCTTCAGCAGCATAAGGATATATTTCTTCCCTAAGCTCAATTTGAGCGAATTTAAATACATAAGCCGAGGCCGCCACCTTTAGAAAAGTATCCACTTCATTAGGCAAATAAACTTGAAATCCTATTTTTTGCAGACTATTAATATAAGCGTTAAGATATTTCTCTAAGAAAACCGAATCGGAAATTTGTTTTATCAGCTTTGTTTGTTGAAACAAAGCCGAATCGAGCGGAAAATTTGCAGGAATGTAAACAGAATCAAAATTGTATTCGTTGTTATTATACATTTCGAGAGAAAAAGGAGGAACAACTAACACCGCTGTTTTAGTTTCCTTTTGACGAATAAATTCCATGGCCAATTTCCGCTCCATTGAACAGGAAGAAAAAAGAATATATAGGAATAAAAGCCGAAATCCAAGCCTTATTTTCATGTATTTTTTACTTTGAATAGCTCACAAAGTTAATAGATGTGTGTGAAGCACCCAAAATTATGTCGAAATCTTTTTTGTATTTAGTGGCATTCTAAAATCATTTACTTTTGCGCATCTTTAAAACAAACCAATGCAAACTAAAAACCTAAAATGGATTCTCTATTTCTCACTAGTGCTTATCTGGGGAACGTCCTTTATTCTAATTAAAAAAGGTTTAGAAGTATTCAATCCTGTTCAAGTAGGTTCCATTCGAATCATCATCTCTTTTCTGATCTTGTCACCTTTTGTTTATAAACGCTTTAAATCAATTGCTCCAAAAGATTGGTTAATATTAGGGCTTAGCGGTTTTTTGGGAAGTTTACTGCCCGCCTACCTTTTTTCTATGGCGCAAGTGGGATTGAATAGCAGCACGGCAGGTATTTTAAACTCGCTAACTCCTCTTTTTACACTCCTTGTAGGAATTTCTTTTTTCCGTCTCAAAGCACGTTGGTGGAGTTTTGTAGGTGTTTTTATTTCGATGATTGGCACTTATGGCTTACTAAGCGTTAGCGGTGGACATGCTTTTTATTTCAATATCAAATATGGATTAATGATTATTTTGGCGACCCTGTTTTATGGAACTCAAATCAATCTGGTAAAAACCTATCTCAAGCATATTCCTCCTTTAACAATCACTGTATTTCAATTTTTTATCATCGGATTTCCTGCCGTACTTGTTCTCTTTGGGTTTACAGATTTTGTCCATCTCACCCAAACGGAACCAAGACTTTTGGAAGGTTTGTTCTATGTTGGCCTCTTGGCAATTATAGGAACAGCATTTGCATTAATTTTATTCAATAAACTCATTAAAATTGCGAATCCTATTTTTTCCGCTAGTTTGACTTATTTTATTCCGGTAGTCGCCATTATTTGGGGGTTTTTCGATAACGAATCCTTCAATTTATTGATCTTTTTATGGATTGGGCTGATTTTAAGCGGTGTATATTTAGTAAACCGTAAATAAAAAGCGGTTCTATTTTAGCTAAATACTTGTGTGTTTCATTTTTATTAGTACTTTTGCAATCCCAAAAAGTTGAACTAAGACTATAAAAAAATGTATGCAATTGTAGAAATTCAAGGGCAACAGTTTAAAGTTGAAAAAGATCAAAAAATTTTTGTACACCGTTTGGAAAGTGAAGAAGGCGCTTCTCTAGAGTTTAACAAGGTGTTATTGATTGACAACGAAGGAACTGTTAACGTAGGAACCCCGACCGTAGAAGGCGCAAAAGTTTCCTGCAAAGTCATCGAGCATGTGCGCGGTGATAAAGTTCTCGTTTTTAAGAAAAAACGTAGAAAAGGTTATAAAAAGTCCAGAGGACACCGTCAAGATTTCTCGCAAATTTTGATTGAAAACATCGCTCTTTAATTAGACGGTTAATTATTTAAAACTATAAAATTTTAAAAAATGGCTCATAAAAAAGGTGCAGGTAGTTCGAAAAACGGTAGAGAATCTCATAGTAAACGTCTGGGCGTTAAAATATATGGTGGTCAGTTTGCAAAAGCCGGCAGCATTATTGTTCGCCAAAGAGGTACTGTTCATAACCCAAGCGAAAACGTTGGAATGGGAAAAGACCATACTTTGTTTGCATTGTCAGACGGTATTGTTGAATTCGTAAAAAAGAGGAATCAACGTTCTTATGTTTCGATTTCACCGCTAACAACTACTGAAGAAGAAAAAGCAAAATAATTTTGCCTTTCTTTTAAAAAAATCTAACTCCTGCCAATTTGGTGGGAGTTTTTTTATGCATGATATATTTTTCTTTGCGTCTCCGTGTCTTCGTGGTAAAATAACAAAACCACAGAGGCACAAAGACACAGAGAAGACTGATAGAATATTATCAAATAATAAACCTTTCTTTTCTTCACCATTCTAAAGAATCGGCTTATTTTTGCAAAAAATCTCATTATGCTCACTATTCAATTTATCAAGGAAAACTCACAAGAAGTTGTGGATCGTTTAAAAGTCAAAAACTTCGATGCTAGCCTACTCGTATCCGAAATTATAGCACTTGACGATAAACGTCGTGGAACACAAAAAAAACTCGACGATATTCTTTCGGAAAACAAATCCATTGCTAAAGAAATTGGCATGCTTTTCAAGCAAGGCAAAGCAACAGAAGCTAATGAGCTAAAAGCAAAAACGATTGAACTAAAAGAGCAATCAAAAAGCTTAGGTGATCTTCTTAGTGAAACTGAAAAAGCATTACTCGATAAGCAATTGCTTCTTCCTAACCTGCCACACCCAAGTGTAAAAGGTGGTAAAACGGAAGAAGATAATGAGATTATTGAAACTAAAGGAAGTATTCCTGAGCTTTACGAAAATGCTGTTCCTCATTGGGAATTAACAAGCAAATACGATTTAATTGATTTTGAATTAGGTGTAAAACTTACCGGAGCAGGATTTCCCGTTTATAAAGGAAAAGGAGCAAAACTACAACGTGCTTTAATTAATTTCTTTCTTGATGAAGCCATTGATGCAGGTTATAACGAGGTTCTTCCTCCTTTAATGGTAAACGAAGATTCCGCTTATGGAACAGGCCAATTACCCGATAAAGAAGGTCAGATGTATCATGTTGGAGTAGATAATTTATATTTGATTCCAACGGCTGAAGTTCCTGTGACTAATATATACAGAAACGTGATTTTAAAAGCCAACGAATTACCTAAAAAAAATGTCGCCTTTTCTTCTTGCTTTCGTCGCGAAGCTGGATCTTACGGAAAAGATGTTCGTGGTTTAAATCGTCTGCATCAGTTTGAAAAAGTGGAGATTGTCCAGATTCAACATCCGGATAAATCTTATGAGACTTTAGAAGAAATGCGTGCTCACGTTGCTTCTTTACTCGAAAAATTGGAATTACCTTATCGCGTATTACGCCTTTGTGGTGGCGATGTTAGTTTTACCGC
>JAGGUP010000035.1 GCA_021158405.1 Bacteroidales bacterium | reverse complement strand
TCTACAGGGCAAAGAATTTTCCCTGCTACTACTATTTTAATGTTTTTTAAAGGCTTGATATGGACTTTAATAAACCCAGCATAAGGCATGCTGCGCAAGGCATAAATTGTGTATGAAATTTTAGCTTCCTTTTTAAAATCAAAGCTTGTGGTTAAAGACGCTTCTTTCATATTAAGAACCTGCTTCCAATTAGAAATATTAGTTTCATCTATTTTAACACCATCGATACTTAAATCAATATTAGCAAAATTGATTCCTTTCATTATTCTGCTCACTCCTTGTGCTGATTCCTTATCAAAAACATTATTCAGAATAATGGATTTGACTTTAAAAGGTTCCTTTGATACCAATAAGCCTATACGCCCGTTTGCAAGTGTAATTCCAGCATAATTTGAGGTATCGGTAGCTGTAATATGCCAAGGGGAATCGGTATTTTCTTGAGCAAGTACTGGCCAAACCGATAGGTTTAATGTAAAAAGCAATACGATAACGAATAAAAATAATGGGTTTCTAAAATATCTCATAATGTATTTGTTTCAGGTAAACAGTTTGTAAAATAATATTTTTACTAATTATCTATATTTTACGCTAATGATAGCTATCAAAAATAGGTAATAAATACGGTTAAAGTACGGTTTGATCTTTGAATACCGTTAGCAAACAAAAAGTAAGAGACTGCCGAAAAGTAAATCATCTCGAACAGTCTCTTTTATTTGATTGTTATAAACCACTAAAAATTAAAAACCAGGGTTTTGAACAAGATTAGGGTTAACATCCAATGCCGATTGGGGAATTGGAAATACTTTAACATAATCAGGAGTAACTGGTTTTTCAGAATAAGCAGAAGTAAATTTACCAAAACGGATCATATCTTGACGACGTTTTCCTTCCCAATATAATTCAAAACCACGCTCATTGTATAATTCAACAAGGGATACAGAAGCTAAAGGAGTAGCATCACGTTTTAAACGGATAGCATTTACATCAACAAGAGCTCCTGCAGCATCACCACCTCTTAATTTAGCTTCAGCACGCATTAAATATACATCAGAAATACGAAACTGATAGAAATCGTTGCCAGCAGTAAACTGATCATTGGTATTAGGATTTGGAGCATATTTAATACAACGAATACCTTCTGCTTCACTAGCATTTGCAAGGTTAACATCTGGAACAAAAATTAATGGAGAGCCATCGCGAGTTTCTAAAGCTGTTCCGTCAGGACCGTATTGTTGTCCAACTAAGAAACCTTGATTGAAACCTGTAACAGGCATAATTCTAGCATCATATTTCCTAACATCAGTTGCATCGGTCCATGTTTCCCAGAATGTTCTAGTAATACAACCACCATTCCAACAACTATTGATATTACCAAATGTTTGAGCATAATGAAGTGTAAAGTTATTCCAAACACCACCACCACCTAAACTAAGTGATTCATCACGAATAAATGTAAAAATAGACTCTTCGGTATTGGGGCTTTCGTACTGGAATTGCGACCAATAATCATCAGCAATAGTATAATCACCAGAATTAATAACAGCAGAGCATTGTGTAATAACATCATCCCAAGCAGCAGTTCCTGTATAAACCTCTTGATTCAAATACACCTTTGCAAGCAAAGTCTGAGCAGCAGCTTTAGTAGCTCTACCATAAGGAATTTCTGCTTTAGTCTTCATCAATGGAATTATTGCTTTTAATTCAGTAATTAACCATTGTGTAGCTTCTGTACGATCCATCACTTTTGGAGGAACAGAATAATCAGTTTCGTCCCATTCTCTAAAAGCGGTTTGTCCCCAAAAATCATTGGCTAGATAAATATAAAAAGCTTTAAGAAATCTTAACTCTATTATATAACCATCTATCTCAGTAGTTGACGGAAACTGATTTAGATAATAAATACCCGTATTTGCTCTACTTTGTCCTTGCAAAATAACATTCCAAGCACCAGTTACATGACCATGATTTGCGGTCCATGTGTGTAAATGATCTTGTTGCCATATACCACCATCAAACCAGTCCGTTCCTCTTGTTGGAAACATAGCTTCATCAGTTGTGGCTTCGGATAATCCCCAAGGGCCCCAAAATTCGTTCAATAATCTTAGATTAGCATAAGCAGGGTTAACTAAACCCGGAGCATTAGCAGGATCTTCCATTAAACTTGTATCTAATGATTCGTCAAGTACCTGCTCATCAAGTTTTGAACAAGAAGCAAAGGATACTGCAAAAAATACCACTAGAACTTTTATTAAAAATTTATTATTTATTATTTTCATCTTCTTATAATTTTAAGATTTAGAATTGGGCATTAAGACCAAATTGAATTGTACGTGCTCTAGGATATCCAGTATAATCCATTCCTATTGAAGGAACACCATCTAAAGGAGCACTTGTATTTATTTCAGGATCGTATCCTGTATAACTTGTGATAAGGAATAAATTAGTTCCCGTAACATATAATCTTAAACCTTTTATTACGCTAGTTTCTTTTAAATCGAGTTGATAACCTAATGATAGATTGCTTAATCTTACAAAAGAACCATCTTCAATAAAACGACTAGAAAATTCAGGTGTATTGATTGAGCTTTCTCCAGTTGTAAGATAATCGACAGGAAGATTATTTCCTTTAGAAAAACTTGTAAGGCTGAAAAGTGCATTGGCAGTATTGTTATAAACTTTATTGCCAAATACTCCATTGATAAAGAAAGAAAGATCAAATTGTTTATAGGTTACTGTATTATTTAAACCTAATGTAAACTTAGGTAATGCAGATCCTAAATCTTCTTCTACATCATTACCATCGGCATCTTGTTTATAGATACTTGTACCGTCGGCTGCATATCCATCAAATACTTTGCCCCAAAACGTACCAATTGAATAACCCTCTTTAATAACCTGAACGCGCGTTCCTGATAATCCGGCACCACTAGCAACACCCGTTTGAATAATGTCCATTGGAAGATTTACAACTTCGTTATGAATGGCAGAAAAATTAAGTGCTGTAGTCCAGAATAAATCATTTTTGTCGACCATAATTCCAGTTACATTCATTTCAATACCCGAGTTAATAATTCTCATATCAGGTACATTTGCCCACATAAAAGCAGTAGGTGC
>JAGGUP010000088.1 GCA_021158405.1 Bacteroidales bacterium | reverse complement strand
GTTGTTCACATGGAGAAGTCCTTTTGAATCTTCTTCTCTTATTGTTTTTGCTATCCAGCCTAAATATTCTGTTGTATAATCACGCCAAAACAATTCAAAATCTAAAGAACCTTTCATATACTCATTTCCTGAAGATTTTATTTGCTGTGCTTTCCATTTTTCAAACCTCGGAAGTGAATACTCATTTTTAGAATAGGAATAATCTCCAGGTTCATTCTGTAAAACCCAAGTATCAAATGCTGGGTGATCCTTAAAATGCCTCACCGTTTGACGAATATACTCTTCAATAGATTTTTGATGTTCCTCACTCTTTGGAAATTTGAAACCACCTACACTTTTATCTGATGGAAAAAGAGTCACCAATATTTTGACTCCGTGTTTTTGAGCCATATCAAAAACATAATCATATCTTGAAAAGTCCCATTTACCATCTCCCAAATTAATATGTTCTTCAAATAAACGTATGCGACATACGGGCATATTATGATCTTCCAGTAATTTAAACCATTTTTCTACATCTTCTTTATTCTGTCCTGGTTCTATAAATACTTGTGCGCCAATTATTGGAGTCTGTGCTTTTAATTGTATTGTCATTGAAGTAAAAATTAATAGTGCAACTAGCCATACTGCTCGTGCATTGTTTTGTATGTTTTTATTTTTCGTCATTTTTATAGTTTTTTGAGCACTACATATAACTGCAATGCCAATAATAACTAGTAATAAAATTTTATTAAACAACTTATTTTTTTCATCTCTTTTCTATTTTGTTAAATTCATTATTTTAATAAAATTAAAATTCACATAGCAATAATAAATATTGTTTATTGATTTAAAAACCAGGCTTGTAGTCCTTTCGAATCATCTGAGCCTATTAAATCAACATGTGCCTTTTTTAATTCATTCCATACTGCATTTCGTTCAACTATAGGCTTATTTGGAGTAGCCCAAAATCGAAGTTTCGATCCATTTTTATGACATCTATCTACAATTGACTCTAGTTTTTTTATTTCATCTGTAGTCATCTTTCCTGCGCCATTCCATTTAAAATAACGCTGCCAATTATCACTAACCAAAGGCATTAATGAAGAAGCTATTCCTGAATCTAAATCTGAAATCCTACCATCATAACCAGCATATCTTACAACTTGATTTTTCATATATTCCAAAGGTCTATTACCCGAAACAATTACAGCAATTGAACCTGAATTTTTTATGTTTTGATTATATGATGTAAGCATCCCTTTATAACTTTCAAGTATTTGATGTAAAAGCTTATAGGTTCTCAAGCCATCATCCTTAATATCAACAAGTAAAATCAACTCTGTTCCTTCCCCATATACAAATCCTTTATTCTTTGAAATTATTTCTTTAAGCGGATCCAGATATAATTTCCGAAGAGTTCTTCCTGATCTTATTTGAGTCGAATCGTGTGCTAAAAAAAGTGAATCACCAATAGAAAACACATCTACTTCAATGCTTTTAAACTTGTACTCTAAAGCATCCACCAATGGTCTAGTATGTTCATAATCATTGTGTGAATGGGCTGGGATAACAAGTGTCTTTTCCTTGTCTTGACAACCAAAGTTGACAATTATTCCTAAAAAGAGGTAAAGGCTGATGTTTTTAATTTTCATTTAATAAATCTATTATTAAAGCTGCTGTCCATGAAAAATTGCCACCTCCATATTCTTTACAACCTTCTTTGTATATTAATTTTCCTTTACAGCAACCGCTATCTTAGAATCAGCAGTACCATAATACAAAAACCATTTTCCTTTAAAATGAACCAATCCTTCCAAAAAACAAACGTGATTGATCTGACCATCTATCTCGTAAGGTTTATCAGGTCTAAAAAAAGTGCTTTCTAAACGATCAATAATTTTTAAAGGGTCGTTTTCATCAAACAATACCTGCCCTGCAGCATATGTTTTTGGAGCAAATGAAGGGTCACCAAACTCACCACTATTTTTACTATTATAGATTAATAGAATCCCTTTATCTGTTAAAATTGCAGGTGGTCCAGGTTCTATTAAATGACTATCAAATTTACCTTTTCTAGTCATTAGTGCTGGTAATAGATCTGGAACTTCTGTGCTATGCCCAATCAATTCTTCTGTAGAAAAGGAAGAAGATGGGTCGCGCTCTATAGGAATCCAATTAATTAAATCATCAGAATGTGCAAGAAAAATATTAGACTCTCCAAAATACATCCAATATTTTCCGTTTATCTTTGTTACTATCATTTTGTCCCCCTCTCTTTTACAAACTATGGAGCCTGCCTTTGACCAAACTCTAGAGTATTTTCCATTATAAGCTTTTTCAAAAACAGATCCATACTTAGTCCATGTCAAAAGATCTGTTGATGTTGCAATAAAAAGACGTGCCACGCTCCCGTCCCATGCAGTGTATGTTAAATAATATATACCTTTTTCATCCTCCACAATACGTGGGTCTTCACAGCCTCCTTCCCACTCAAATTCTTTCATTTTATCATTCTCTGGATAAAATACAGGTTCAAGTAAACGGTTAAAATTTAGACCATCATCACTTATAGCCAAACCTAAACGTGAAGTTCCTTTCCATTTTCCTATAAAATCTTCTGCTCTGTACAACATATAAACTTTATTGTCTTTGACCACGACCGCCGGATTAAATACGTCTTTACCCTCCCATTTCACTTTACTATTACGTACTGGACATAAAAATTCGCTTTTAGGGATTGCTTCAAGAATTGGATTTACACTATCTACTTTTTCAAAAGAGGTTAATGCCCAATTATCTTGTTCTTTAGGTTTTTGGATATTACAGGCTCCAATAATCTCGCTGATAATAATCAATAGTACTATTTTTTTAAAAACCTTGTTATCTTTCATCTTTATTAATTTGTATTTTGTATATACGTACTTAGCCATATCCCGTTATGATAGCAATAACAAGCCTGTCGAAGATATATTCTCCGAAATATCTTTGATTTAACTTATAAATAAACTCATTGAAATATAGTTGTAAATATTTTCTCTTGATTTTATGATAAGTTCCAACGAAATTTTTTTTAGCATTGCTTATGACTATATGAACCCATTTTAATGTTTCTTTTGTAGTTTACTCGGTTGAATTTTCATATATGTATTTCTAAAATGTTTCAACTGTACCATCAGCTTTATGGTCATCAAGCACCTTTGCTCTAAAGTGAAGGCATTGTCTGTCCATTTTTCCAGATTCAAAATCTTCCAAAGCACCGCTTTCTGCCATAACCAATACATTAGATTTGGTTTTGCTGCCTCGATCTTCCTTTTGTATTTTATAATTATATTCTGAAGCTTCTATGGTAAAATATCCTTCATCCATTTTTATCTAAAATTATAATTTTTGTATTTACAAATTTTTAATTTTTATTGGGATATCTGTAATCTATGACGATATTGCATGATTAAAAATCAGATGGCGCCAAAATTTCCAAGGTACATGAAGAATCATCCAGTTTAATAAAATATTTTCCTGGTCGATTTTTTTTGATATCGAATTTTACATCACTAATTTCTCCAGCCTTCAACTTAACTTTAATTCCTGGCAATTCATTACCATTTATATGAGGTTTAATTTCTCTTATTCCATCACTTTTTCCAATATTTTTGACTTTAACATTTAGAGTTACAAATTCATCATAAGAGATCACTTTTCTATCCAAACTCATACTTTGCACATCTATCCACGATCGGCTTATTGGGGCGGTATAAAGATATATTGCCTCTGGTTCCACCCATCCTTGAGCAAAAATCCATTGATCCTTAAAAACTAACATACCTCCCCAAGTGCAAAGACCATAATCACTAAAACTAATACTTTCATATGGATTATTTTTGTTGTATAATATTTGTGCACAAGCTCTATTTCCTTCATTATTATTATAATAAACATCCAAAACTAAGTCATCACTACCTGGAAAATTTGTAGTCGCTGAGGCCACTTCAAATATAGAAAGCATATCCTCTTGGTTCTTCATAAATGGTTTCTTCTCAAATTCCCAGTGAATTAAATCTTTAGAATGCCCTACTATTTGCTCTAATGAGTCTTGACTACTTATATAAGGTCGCTCACTAATAAACATTAAAAATTCTCCATTAATCTTTACTGCCTCACCATAAGGAGATCTTGGAATAACAGCTGCTTTCGCCCAATTTTTTGAAATAGATCTTGGAACAACAACTCCTTTCTTTTCCCAATAAAGTAAATCCCTAGATGTAGCTAAACAAATATCAACCCCTATCAAATCATCATTATCATAAGGTATTACAGAAGTATCAATTTTCTTAAAAGTTTCATCCCAGACCGCATTATAATACATATAATATATATCACCATACTTATAAATTTTTGGGTCTTCACAACCTAAAATTTCATAATCTTCAGTGGGGAAAATTACAGGATTTTCAGTGTAATCTTCCCAATCTACTCCGTTTTCACTCCACGCAACTCCAATTCTTGAATCTAATCCTTCAAACTTTGGACCAGCTCTATAAAACAAGAATAATTTTCCATTATTAGCAATTAAAGATGGATTCCATAATTTATTTGGTCGCCATCCTTCTGGTGCATTCGGCCCAGACCAATTTAAATCTGGTCGAAAAATCATGGGTTGACTCTTTGCAACACCAATTGTGAAAGTGCCCATTGCCCATGTAGGAACTTCTTTGGTAGATCTACCTTTTACATAAATCTGAATATCGGAAAAATCTTTTTCCTTTTCAACATTCATATTCCCAATACTTGTCTTAGTTTCCTGAACACAGGAAGTAAAAATTAAAAACAAAAAAAAGCTGCGGATACTAATTAAACGAATTGATAATAAATTCTTTTTGAGAATTTTAACTATATTCAGCATAATTTAAATTGGGAGTTGAATTAATCAATTTAATAATTTTTCTTCTATTTTAATTAGACTCATTATAACGATAATCAATCACAACATCATCAGCATAAAGCTTACCATCTTTAATGACAATTTTTGCATTTTTAGGAACAAAAACAAGAACCGCAGCATTTTCTTTTTCCATTCTAAAAGTAAGGTTTTCTATGGCGCTAGTTGAAATAAATGCCCTTTGAACTGCATCATAGACCATTACTTCTTTGGCTCCCACATTAATTGTTACTTCTTTAGCTTCAGGATTTGGATTATAATATAAATAAGTTGGGAAGGCTTCGGCCTTATAGAAATCTGTTGCCAATAAATCCAATTGCAAAATATTCTCAATATTGGTTCTGGAAATAATTGAGCCTGCAATACCTACGTGACCACTTCCATACACACTAAACTGTGATGCTTTTGGGTTCTTCTCATTCCAGAGCATCCCATCTCCAATAGCTACTGGAGCTTCAATATTTTCATATTGTTTGTAATGCGCTTTTTTAATTAGGCCTTCGTAAGCAATTACGCCTTTGGTAAACTCCTTTTCTTCGGGTATAGTTTGGTGTTCGTCTGGAATCTCGTAAGGATAAAATAAGCGGGAAGCATTTGCTGCGTTTAGCATCCATTTCCCGATGGTTTTAGCATAGCGTTGATCGTAACGAACCATTGGAACCAATGGCCACATAGCATCATAAGTATTCATTAAAAATCCAAATCCGCCATTATGAACGGTGCTTCCTACCAAACCTGAAACATCGTAGCCGTTCCAGTTATCCACCAGAACACCCCAGCCCTTGCGACAAACAGAGTTTCCATCAAAAGTCCAGGCCAATAAATTATTAAAATCGTAATTGGTTCCTTGTTCGGCATTCATTCTTGCCGCAACATAAGCTCCGAATGGCATCAATATCTCATAAAAATAATTCTCTTTTTGATTTAATATCGCTTCTAAAGCCGATTTTGCGCCTTTTAAATATTTAGGGTCTTTGAATTTCTGATAGGCCGAATAAAGCACAAAAGCGTGACCAGCAGCAGCATCTTGTTGGGTACAAATCCAATTTTTGGTTGGCTGCATTGATGAATAATCAAAGAAAGAATAGGCATAGTTTCCATTTAATGTAGAGTCGGCTAAATAAAATTGATTAGCCACTGAGCGAAGAATGGTCTCATAGTCCTGTTCTTCGGGGTAAAAATCTGCAACAGCATAAAACATCACATTGGGATAAACATCATACCACCAGTCTCTGGCATAGCCGCCACCCAATTGAGCAACTTCGGGGCAGGTATTGTTCATTATAATATTCCAATGAGTTTCGCTATTGAAATAATTCTTTAACTTGCCCACATAATCCTCTCCATTTTGCTCAGACTTATTGATACCAACTAAACTTGCTCCCAAAACAGAGCCTATGCTTGTTAAGGATTCGTGGAAAATCCCATCATAGTTTTCTATGCCTTGTCTGGCGTCTCCCATAGCGGTATAGATTCCATAGGTTTCCTGATCAAAATTTTTACGTGAATTGTCTTTCCAAATCAGAGGCCAGTATTTTCCTGTTTGATTGACATCGTATACCTTGGCATCGTAATCCTTTGCCAACTGATTAAAGTCGATGATTTTAAACGGAATCGGAAGATTGGGCATCTGATCAACACGCTGAATAGTTACTTGCGTAACCGGATTAATCTCCTCAAATCTTGTTATTGTATTACAAGAACTTAAGAATAAACCAAGTACAATAAATAATAAATTAACAATTTTAAACTGTCTCATTCTCTAAATCTGTTTGTTGTTTTAAAAGTTGTTTGGCAATAATAATGGCCAATAATTGAAGTACTCCAATAATTAACAGGGCATACCTGAGTGCTATGGCTGCATTTCCAAAATAAGCTAAAACTAAAAAGGTGCCTCCTCCTATAAATCGTCCCACAAACAAACCAAATTCGTGGTTGAGTAAATAAGAAAACTCATTTCTATTTTCCTTTTTTGAAAGGACATCAATTACTTTAAGTTGAATCGGAAAATAAGCAATATCGAGAACAGGTCTGGAAATTAACAATAAAAACATAAAGATAATTACTCCAACAGGGCTAAAAAGTAAAGCATTAAAGAAGGAAGCAAAGAAAAAACTGATTAAACCGAAACTATAAATTACTAAACGGTGTTTGGGTTTAGAGTACTTACCTAGAAACAGCATAAAAACAGCAGCGACAATTGCGCCTATGGATTGCGCCGTACCTAATATCCCTTCAGAATGAAAGAATTTCATCATTAGCATAGCAGGCGCCGTTACGATAAACCCTTGTGCTAATCCTTTTAAAACAGCCATTTGAAGCATCTTTTTCCAAAGCTTGTGAAACTTAAAATAAAGAAAACGTTCATTCTTGGGCTTTTCATATTTTCCAAAATGAAATATTATTGAAGCAATGATTGTAATCGCAAAAACAACCATGGTTACCACTTTATACCTTTCATTAACACCTTCGTTGGTCGATCCATCGCCGGTCATTAAATACCATCCTATCACAACCGGAACAATTGAAGAGGCAATCGTGTAAAAAAAGGTGTCTAATCCATAATAAAAATTTCGCGTCCTGTCGGAGGTGGTTGCTAGAACAAGGTAATCTCTGTTGGCCCAGTAAAATCCAAAAGACATCCCCATAATTAAACCTGCCGAAATTAATCCAAAATAACTAATGTCTTTAAGCGACATCATATACACCATAGAAACGCCACTCAATAACATACCAAGCGAGAATAAGCGTTTGATGTTAATTCGGTTTAGCAAATATCCATTGATAAAAAAGGTAAGCGGAATACCAAAATATATGGCTAATTGATAAGTCATCACTTTTGAAGGATCGTTTGAGTTCCTCATAATATAAGAGGCCACAAAAATATCAATCACGGGCATAACAAAAGCATATATTAAATTTGTTAATATTAATATTTTTGCACTTTTTGAAAAATCTTTGAATCCTACTCCTTTTATTTTAATCATTATAGTTCAATTTAGATAATATCTCTTGAATTGAAAATTGAGCTTCACAAACATATTCATCCGAAGCACCGTAATACATTTGAATGGTATCGCCCTTCACGATATGACCGTTGGTAAATACCACATTACCAAAAAAACCAGTTTTTTCATATTCGGCAATGGGCTCCATAATGGCTTCTTCTGTACGTGCTAAAACGATTGCTGGATTTTCGATATCCAAAAGAATAGCACCCAAACAGTATCTGTTTTCAGCTGTAGCGCCATGATAAATTTCCAACCACCCTTTATCTGTTTTTATTGGAGGAGCTCCAGCCCCTAAGCGTTTACTATCAAATTTCCCTTCACGGGTTTTTGCAATACATTTATGATTTCCCCAATGAACTCCATCGGGAGATTCTGCTAACCACATATAATTGCCGCCCAATTCAGGACTGCTAGGACGGTGCAGTGCATAATATTTTTCGTTAATTTTTTCGTTGAAAAGAGCGCAATCTTTGTTATGAGGGCTAAAAATCATTCCTTTCTTTTCGAATTTTTTCCAATCTCTGGTTGTCCTTAAGCCTACTCCAACACCATTCGCCGAGACCATTGTATAAGTAAGATGATAAGTATCTTCGATTTTAGCAACACGACAATCTTCAATGCCGTACGATTCATATTCACCTTCGCCAAAAAGTGAAGGATAGCCATCGGGTTCATAAAACGCAATGCCATCATCGCTGCAAACGAGCCTCAGGTGAGATATTGTGGTAAGATAGTCAACGCTATCATAATTGATTACCCGACTATCATTCGCATCCAATTTCGGATCTTTTAAATCAAAATCAAGAATCTCAACTTTGCCTTTATCGTTATAGATGGGTACGGATAAAACACCGTCTCTTTGAACCGTGCGTTCGGCAACCCGAATAAGCATCCAGGTTTTTCCATTAAATTCAAAAACTCCGGGATTGAGTAAACACTCGATATCCATATTCTTTTCACTTGCCTTTAAATCACCGGGTGATAAAATTGGGTTTTGCTTGTGTCTTTTTGCTATATCTGACATTGGAATTAATATTTAATATTATTGAAGTACTACCTTGCGTTAAGCAACAATATGTGAAATAAAGCAATGATTCCAAATGAAAAGAACAGCAGGTAATTTCTGTTTCAACCGCTTGGTAGATTAATGACGCCTTTTTCAAAAAGGTAAAATAAAGAGAAGTAGTAATTTAAAATTAACTACTCCCCTTTATTACTAATCAAACTAATTATGTTACAATCGTAGACATTTGTCGATACCTTAATAGCCGGAGTTCTGTGTAATTGTCCCCCCAGATTTATCAATATCAACTTGAGGGATTGGGTACAAGTTGTGTTGACTTTGAAAACCTTTACTAGAAAGCTCAGTCTCTGCAGTTCCCCATCTTTTTAAGTCATTAAATCTTTGAGATTCAAAACCTAGCTCAACTCTTCTTTCATGCATTAACCATCCTTTTATTTCGGTAGCATTTGTAGAACTTGCTCTATCTGGTAATGTACCTGCAGGAACTGCTAAACCATTAACATCTGTACTTGTTCTTGCTC
>JAGGUP010000127.1 GCA_021158405.1 Bacteroidales bacterium | reverse complement strand
GTTTCTCAACAATACGTTCTACTATGGAAAGTCCTAAACCATAGCCTTCGGTTTTAACTTGATCTAAACGTTCAAATTTCTTGAATATCAAAGTTTGATTTTTTGCTGAGATTCCGGAACCATTGTCACTAACCCAGAATCGAACTTCGTTTTCTGGTTTAACAATATCGTAACCAATGTCAATTATTGGCGGACTCCCTCCGTATTTTATAGCATTGCTTAAATAATTTATCAATACTTCTTCAATCCAAGGGCTATAGGCAATTGCTGTAGGCCAAGTTTTAGAGAATGTAATTTTTGCGTTATTTTGTAAAATCATTGGGCTCAAACGTTCTAAAGACTCCTTAACAATTCCGCCCATATTTATTTTAGTCGTTTTAATATCGGCCTTTCGAACACTTGCCAGCAGAAGTAAACTATGAATAATTTCTTGTGTTTTTTTTCCGCTTTTAACTATGGCATTAATAAATAGTTTGGCTTGGTCTTCAGGAATATTGTTATAATCTTCAGATAGAAGGTCAGCAAAACCCATAATATTTGCCAAAGGATTTTTTAAATCGTGAGCTACGCTGTGTGAGAACGCATCTAAATCTTCGTTGCGTTCCTGAAGTTCTTGAGCGTGTTCTTCTAGAGTCTTTTCTATGGCTTTGCGTTCGGTAACATCTCTAAAAACACCTTCTATTCCGTCAGATTCACCATTTTTGAAAATAACTTGTGCATTTAGTTCAATAAATATATTACTTTTCTCTTTTCTAATAAATTCTATTGAATAATTCTCGACTTTTCCAGTTTTCAGTATCTCTTTAAGAAATTTCTCTCGCTCATCAGGATTTGCATAGAAAGAGGATACTGCTTTTCCAATTAGTTCATCTTCGTTAAAACCTAGAATTTTTGTAACTGATGGACTAACTAATGTTATTTTCCCATTGACATCAACTTTATAGAAACCATCGATCAAGTTATTGACCACAGCTTTATATTTTTCTTCGCTTGCTTTTAGGGCATTTTCTGTATGCTTACGCTCGGTGATGTCTATTGCTACACCTAAAAGTGCAGGTTTTCCGGTGACTTTTATTTTAAAAGGAACTTTTGTTGTTTGAAGGTATAATAAATTATTCTCAGCGTCTGTCATTACTTCTTCGGGAATAAATTTAGTTTTACCTGAGTTTATTACTTCAAGGTCATCGGCTCTAAAATGTTTCTTTTCTTCTTCGGTAGCAACAAATTCATCGTCTCGTCTTCCGGTAAGGTCTTCTACGGTTGTTCCAAATGCTTTGGCCATAGCCTTATTTACAATCTCAAATTTTCCGGTAGCGTCTTTTACAAAAATAAAATGAGGAACAAGGTCTATTATCTGGCGTAATTGAGATTCGCTTTCTATTAGAGCTTTTTCTGCCTCCTTTTGTTTGCTTATATCAAATGATATTCCGGCAATATAACCATTAGGCAAATTAAATTTTGAAGTAAGCCAATTATATTCCTTTCCTTTTATCTGAAATTTATCTTCTGCAAGAATGGGTTTTTTATTATTTCTAACATCATTGTCACAGTCAAGAAATTTCAACGCTTTTTCTTTTCCCCAGATTTCTTCATCACCTTTTCCTATAAGTTTAGGAATATCGAATCCGTAAATAGTTTCATAGTGCTTATTTAAGAAAACGTATTTTCCTTTATTGTCTTTAATAAATGCACAACCCGAAAAGTTATTCATAAATAGCTTTAGTTTCTCTTCACTTTCTTTTAAGGCTTGTTCGTTCTTCTTTTTTTCGGTAATATCTATAAGAATAGTTAGCATGGAATTATCATCGAGCAATATATTGTTTGAAATTAGTGTTTTATTATTTTCAGTTTCAAATTCATAATCTACTGCATTTTTTTCCTTTTTTAGATTTTCGTAAATACACCAATCGCACTTTTTATCAAGATTATGTATTGCTTTATAGCATTTCTGCCCAACAGTATCTTTGCCTGTTTTCTTTTGTAAGGCTGAATTGGTATAGGTAATATTGTAGTCAGGCGAAACAATATAAATACCTTCTTTAAAGGTTTCAAGAATTTTTTTCTCTTGTATTTCCTTTTCTCTTAGTTTATCTCTTCTTAGTGAAAATTGTAAAACAACAAATATCAAAATAGCCAGTAAAAGCAAGCCGATTACGTGCATCATAAAAAAATGTTTGCTTAATCTGGCTATTATACTTTTATCCTTATGGTAACAAACAATATAAGCTGCGGGATTGCCTTCAACATTTTTTATAGAAATAAAAGTTATTAGATAATCCGTATTGTTTATATGATGAAGAATAGTGAAATTTTCGTTATTTGCAAGTCTGTCGGCTATTATGGGCTTTATGCTTTTGTCAATCTGTTTTAAAATATTGGCAGTATCCTTTTTATAATGTTGAAATTCTTTTTCGTATAAATACTCATCAGAAAGCAAACTCTGCACAAAATTCTTTCTTTGGTTTGCAAAAAGTTTAAAATTTGCAATATCTTTATTTATTAAATGATTATAAACATCATCGTCTTGTTTAAATGAGATATTTATGGCATTAGAAAAGCTTAGTTCAATAACACCAATGTGTTTGCCTTTATAATAGATAGGAAATGTATTCCGAAAACCATTGTATGTTCTGCCTTCTTCAAAACCGCTATATATTTGCTTCGTTTGGTTAGCCATTTTTATCGAATATCTTATATCAGTAAGGTCGTCACCAAATATTTCAGGTCTATGAAACCGCAAAAAGACTTCATTATTGGGCAAAATAAAAATAAGCTGTCTGATATGAGCTAATTTAAGTTGCTCATAAGTTGGTAAAAGTAAATTATACAGGCTGTCTCTTATTTCATTTCGAGTAATACTATCGGCATCTAAAGCTTGACTGTGTAACTCTAATACATTTGGTTTCTCAATTATTTGCTTAAACAGGGTTTCGGCCATTATTGTGTACGAACCTCTTACTGCACGTGCTTTTGCCTTCGTTTCAGTAGTTTTCTCAGCCAAAGAATTTGTAATTTCTTTTTTATGCAGATATTCAACATAGAAAAAAAATGCGATTTCAATTATAATAAAGGCGAGGATCGCAATAATTAGTTTTCTTTTCTTCATATGCTATAATTGTTCAGAGGTTAGTCTTGTAATTCAAGCGTAAAGTTAACTTTTTTTAACACATCTAATACATCGAGATGTAATTTAGGGGATAATAAGCACAGGAAAAGAGGGTCTTCCCTATTAAAAACGACAAGATTTTTAGTTTTAATTTGGCTTGATTGGATTTTCAAATTCGGTTATTTTGGCGACTTAATCTGGAAATAAAGTCGAGTGGGGCTTAACAAAATCCCCATTGTCCGTAGGACATACATTTTAATAAAAACTCATCTTTATAGAATCTTTTCCCGTTAGGGGATAAACACTTGATATGCAAAATGGTAGATCCCCACTAAGCTTAATCTGGAGATTAAGCTTGAATAAAAAAACAGCCTCCTCACCGTGTAAATATTCGTCTATTTTGCTTGTCAGAGACAAGCTTTTCTGTTCCGACTTAATCAGAGATTAAGCCGAGCGGGAGAGCTTAAAAAGTAATTCAATAGGCTCTGTTGCCTGATAGATTCTTCCATATTACAATGTAATAAATAATTACATTGTATTGTAATATAAGCTTACATTTTGTATCTTTGCACTGAAAAACACTTATTATGTCAACAACAATTACACAAAAAGAAATTGGAGGCAGGATTGCCGTTTTGAGAAAACGCAAAGGGTATTCTCAAGATGATTTAGCTATTTTGTTAGGTATTGCTCGACCATCTATTTCTCAGATAGAGTCAGGAAAAAGAAACATATCCGTATTAGAATTAAAGAAGATTACGGAAATATTATCCGTAAATATTGATAAACTTCTTTCGGATGATTACAAATTAGGAGAATTGTTTGATGAATCAAGCGAAGAAGTGGACGAAGTTCAGGAACTAAGGGTTTCGGTTCCGGTTATGAATTTGAATAAGTTTAAAAATATTTTATTGTACATTCTTGAAAAAACTGCAGGGAAGGCAAATGTAGGAGAAACAGTATTGTATAAACTCTTATACTTCTCTGATTTTAATTATTATGAAATGTATGAGGAACATTTGAGTGGAGCTGAATATCGAAAATTACCTTATGGTCCTGTTCCTCAAAAGCTTGATTCGATAATAAGTCAAATGATAGATAAGCAAGCGATTAAAAGAATTAGTGTTGATTATCACGGTTATCCCCAGAAAAGATATTTACCATTAGTAAAACCGAATTTATCAGTATTAAAAGCAACAGAGAAGGATGTGATAGATAGGGTTGTCGATCATTTTTCTGATTGGTCAGCAACTTCTATTAGTGACTTTTCTCATGGCGATATTCCTTGGTTGGCTTCAAAAGATGGAGAAACAATAGATTACGAATTAGTATTTTATCGTGAGGCGCCTTATACGGTTCGGAATTATGAAGAAAGCAATGAGTTATTATGATTTTTGAGGAGCTTAATGAATTTAAAAAGGATATTAAGAAACTTTCAAAGAAGTTTAGAACTCTTAGCGATGATATTTCCACGATCAAAAAAGTACTCGATATTAGACCAGATGAACGACCTCCATTTAGTTATAGAATAGATGGATTAGGTATAAAAACTTGTATTATTAAAATAAAAAAGATTGCTAGCAAGAGTTTTAAAGGCAAGGGGATTAATTCTGGTTTTCGTTTGATTTATGCTCATTTTGAGGAAGAAAATAGGATTGTATTGATAGAGGTTTATCATAAGTCAGTTAAGGAAAAAGAGGATAAAAAGCGAATTCAGAGCAATTTTATATAATACCCTCGCAAAGCTTAATCTCCAGATTAAGCTTGAATAAAAAAACAGCCTCCTCACCTTTTAAATATTCGTCTATTTTGCTTGTCGGAGACAAGCTTTTCTGTTCCGACTTAATCAGAGATTAAGCCGAGCGTGGGTAGCTCTAGAGATATGGCGTAGTCCATGTCCAATTTTCTTATCTCTATCGTAGGTAAAAAAAGAGAAAGGGATGCCTTCAGAAGAAAGCTTTCTCATTTCTTTTAGGCCTGTTGCCAATGGATTGTAGTATTGCTCATACTACAAGGATAATGTTAGATTAGAGGGTTTAAAAGGACAAGAGTATTTAGGAATTACACCGCTATCAAAAACAATAAAAACTTTCGTTAAGTACATAGCTCGAAACCCGGCGGGTGTAGTTCAACACAGACTCATCGCTGGGTCTTGCAGTCCGCTCAGACTCTTATTTATTAACGCACGTTGTTTTTTGTTTTAATCATAGTGAAATCTACATTTTGCTATTAAAATTTCATCTTCTTTTACTTGATAGATTAATCGATGTTCTCCATCAATTCTTCTCGACCAGAATCCTTTGTACTTATACTTTAAAGATTCCGGCTTGCCAATGCCAGAAAATGGTTCTCTTGAAATTTCTTTTAAAAGCTCGTTTATTCTTTTTGTTATTTTTTTATTGGTTTTTTGCCAATATAAATAATCTTCCCAAGATTCATCTACAAATATGTATCTCATTGATCTAATAATTCTTTGTGAAAGGAAGATCCTTTTCTTAATTTTTCAATTGCAGAATCGAGTCGATCTTCATTTGATTTAGAAGATAATTCGTGTTGAGTTGCATTTAATGAATTGTATTCATCTAATGAGATAACGACAACACCGCTATCTTTTCCTCTATTGATTATTAGAGTTTCAAAATTATTAGTAACACTGTCGAGATACCTTTTAATATCTTTTCGAAAGTCAGAAATTGTTGCTGTTAACATTGTATTATTTTTTAATGTACGTTTAATTGTACAAATATACGTACAATAATTGTGCTAAGTCAAGTTTGAATGGTTTTTATTTCAATGAGCGTTAACGACTGCAATATGAAATTTTGGGCTTTTTAGAACACCAAACTTTCAATTTACCACATCGCTTATTTATCGTTAATTCACTCATATTTAGCACTTTCTGCCCGATTTTTTATATTGCGTGTTGAACTAAATCCCTGCGGGATAGCTCTTTTTAAAAAGACTCTTTAATTTATTTGATTTAACATTTCGGAAAAATAATCTATATTAAATCAGAATAGCTTCCTTTTTTTCATCCAAAATTTATCATTAATAAAATCTAATTTCTTATCTTTTTCTTTCCTAGTCTTAATTAAGACCATTTTAAAATATCTTTATTTCCTGAAATTCAATAGGAAAAGAATACAAAACCGTCGATAAGTACATAAAGCTAAAATCCATCGATATTGTCGGAATGTAGTTC
>JAGGUP010000042.1 GCA_021158405.1 Bacteroidales bacterium | reverse complement strand
GAATAATCGGGTTTTGCACAGAAATAAAAAAAGCTGTGCTCCTCGGCATTCAATACGGCATCGATAGAAGAAATTGACGGAATACAAATAGGTCCGGGAGGAAGTCCCCTATATTTATAGGTATTGTAAGGAGAATCCAAGTTCAAATATTCAGTAAGCACACGTTTTATAGTAAAATTACCTAAAGCATAAATAAGAGTTGGATCCGCCTGCAATCTCCACTCTCTTTTTAAACGGTTAAGATAGACACCTGCTATTCTTGGTTTTTCGGAATTTTGCTGAGTTTCTTTATCAATAATACTTGCCAAAATAGAAACTTGAACAAGTGTTAAATCTAATGCTTTAGCTTTTTTTATACGGGATTCAGTCCAAAACTGAAGATATTCATAATTCATTCGTTCAATGAATTTCTTGGCCGATGTATTCCAATTCACATAATAAGTATTGGGAATAAACATGCAAGGAAAGGTTTCCGAAGAAAATCCATATTTTTTCGCAACCATACTGTCATTTAATAATTTCAACAATTCTGCGCTGTCGGCATATATTAACGTCGAAATTTTTGTAGCCAAATCTTTCTTAAGTCTGATATTATTAAAAATTAAACGAACAGGTTCTTGCTCTCCGGAGCGAAGTTTGTTAATCAAAGCCTCATTGGATAGGCCGTTGCTAAGTTTATACATTCCCGGCTTCATATGCGAATCGAATTTCTTTTGTTTAGCCCACCATTCAAAATTCGCACGATGAATAATTAAACCATTGGCATACAACTGATTTTTTAAATCCTCAAAAGTATCGCTGGGTTTAATGTAAATGGTAAATTCACTTTTTTCTTTTGAAACCCAAACATTGGGCGAAAAAACTGCTTGATAAGCAAAATAAGCACTTCCAGATAAACCAAGCACAATTATCAAAAGGATAATACGGAAAGGTGTCCTAAATTTACTTTTTTTCTTGCGAGAGCTGCTGTATTGACTGTGATAGTATGCCATTTCTAAATTGACTTTTTATTGATTAATTGAAGAAAATATTCATCTTGCCATTGGTTGTTTAATAAAACCCAGTCCTTTTTTACACTGATTATCGAAAAATGTTGCTTATCGAATAATTTTAAACTCTCGGCATTAGAACTTAAAATAGAGCAATACAATTGATGAAGATTGAGTACATTAAAACTATATTCGATTAGCTTTTCTAAAGCTTGGTTTGCATAACCTTGTTTTCGAAAATTTTCGTCAATCAAAATACCAACACCTGCACGACGGTTCTTCGGATCAAAATCGAATAAATCTATTGATCCAACGGTTTCTAATTCTTTTTGGTTGGCATCGACAAGTGAAATAATAAATCGAGCTTGCTTTTTGGAAAAAATATCTTCTTGTTCGTTTAAAATATATTGTTCAATTGTAAAACGGGAAAAGGGGAGAAGCGTATTGCTTAAATGCCACAATTTTTTATCATTTTCCCAATAATGAATTTTATCTAAATCGCTTAATTCAGGGCTTCTAAGTACAATTTCCATTGAAGAATTTATTTCCATTTAATTTATAATTTATAATTTCCCTTAAAAACATATTCTGCTGGACCTTCAAGAAAAATTTCGGTAAAGCAATTATTTACCTCTTGAAAACTAACTGTCAATGCGCCACCAAGTGTTTGGATTTGATAGCGATTAAATTTGGCGCTTCCATTTATATAAGCACCTATTGCTGAAGCAGTAACGCCTGTTCCACATGCAAGTGTTTCATTCTCAACTCCTCGCTCATAAGTACGAACAAATAAATAATTACCTTTTTGCTCAATAAAATCGACATTAATACCCTTCTCTATAAATTTTTCTGAATATCGAATGGCTTTCCCTTCTTCAAATACATTCTTGTGAGCTATGGAATTGCAAAAAGTCAAATAGTGAGGAGAACCTGTATTTAAAACTAAATGTTCATCAATAGTGTCAATTTCATTGACATCAGACATTTGAAGTTTTATCTGTTTGATTTTTCCTTTGGATTGAAGAATTTCGGCAAAATGTTCTCCATCGCTTGCGATAAACTTAAATTTAGGTTTTTTAATTCCTTGATCAAAAGCAAAAGAAACTATGCAACGACCTCCATTTCCACACATACTCCCTTCCAGACCATCGCTATTGAAATACTTCATTTCAAAATCATGATTCTCCGACTTTAGAAGATACATTACACCGTCAGCACCAATGCCAAAGTGACGGTCACACATCATTTTCAATTGCTGTGTAGTTATTTCAGGAAGAATTTCTCTACCATCGATAAGAATAAAATCGTTTCCAGTTCCGTGATATTTATAAAAATGGATCATGCTTTTTGGTCTTGCAACAAAATTACACTAATTTTAATATGAGAGCTTTGCAAAACTCATTTTTTGATCCAAATCTTCGTTAAAATTTTCCTCAAAATCCTCATATACGGAAGTAAACTGTGGTTTTTCATCTGATTTCACCTCAATTTGAATCAAAATCTATCTTCTTGCAAGGTTCTCAATATTTGACAAGAATTACCATTCTTTAATGAACTGAATTTTCAAATTTAGCTTTAACATTTTTTAACCGAAAACCTTACTGCCTTTGCATTATTTTTGAATCAACGTAAAAAAACAAAGCTATGAAAACTCTAATTAAGAAATTTAGTAAAAACTTTTTCTTCCCACTTTTGATGATTTTTTGTGCCATTCAACCACAGGAAAATTTAGCCGCCGAATATGAAAGGCCAAGTTTGATAAAAGCAGCGGAAAATACGGTGAATTCTGTGGTTCATATCAAAACCATTATGCTTCAAAAAAGCAATGTTTACGCTTATTTCTATGATAGTAATGGAAATTTATACAGAAAAGGACAAAAACCAAATTACTTTGAAGCAACCGGCTCAGGTGTCATATTGACAAGAGATGGATATATTGTCACCAACAATCATGTGGTGGCTGGAGCTTCGGAAATAGCTGTTACACTGAATGATAAAAGAAAATTTAAAGCTAAAATAGTTGGACGCGATCCGGCTACTGATTTAGCAGTAATAAAAATCGATACCAAAGGATTGAAATTTTTAGAATTTGGAAATTCAGATGATTTACATATTGGCGAATGGGTTTTGGCAGTGGGAAATCCTTTTAATCTTACCTCCACTGTAACCGCCGGAATTGTAAGTGCCAAAGCACGCAATCTTCATCTTGTTGGCCCAGAACATAATTCTGCCATTGCCTCTTATATTCAAACCGATGCAGCAGTAAATAGTGGGAATAGTGGCGGCGCTCTTGTAAACGAGTATGGCTTATTGATTGGGATAAATGCCGCTATTGCGTCAAATACTGGAAGTTATACAGGCTATAGTTTTGCAATTCCTTCCAATATTGTAAAAAAAGTAGTTGGCGATATCATTCAATTTGGCCAAGTAAAACGAGCATATTTAGGAGTTCAGCTAACAGATTTAACAGAAGAAATTGCTAACTATTTGAATATGAATAAAATCGAAGGTGTATTATTAACCAATGTCATTACCAATGGTGCTGCTTGGCGTTCAGGTATAAAAATGAAAGATGTTATTCTTCAAATAGACGGCTTAAAAGTAAATTCAAGCTCAGAATTGGTAGAACGGCTGGGTCAATATCAACCCGGTGAAACAATTGTGGTCAGCGTATGGCGCAGTGGGCAACTCCTCGATTTTTCGCTGAAACTGGATAGCGATAATCAACAATAGTTTCCAATTCCATAATCTATATTTTTTAAAATAGAGAAATACAAAACAGTAGTATTTTGCTCGCTTTGGCTTTTTATTATCTTTGCAGCGCAAAAAATTTAAAATCATAATAATGAAAGAAACAGTACAAGTAAAATGGCAAGATGAAATGGCTTTTGAGGCCAGTTTACACGAAAATACTCAAAAAATAATGATCGATGCTGTTCCTTCAGTTGGAGGACGGAATTTAGGACCAAGACCTAAAACTTTAATGTTAGTTTCTTTAGGAGGCTGTACAGCTATGGATGTGATTTCTATTCTAAAGAAAATGCGCGTTACTCCTGAATATTTTAATGTTGAAGTAGAAGGAGAATTGACTGAGGAGCATCCAAAATATTTCCATACGATTACCGTGAATTATATTTTCCGTGGTAAAGATTTGCCAATGGACAAAATTAAGAAAGCAGTTAGCCTTTCGGAAGAGCGTTATTGTGGTGTTACTAAGATGCTAAGACAGTCATCAAAAATGATTTCAAATATTATTATAGAAGAATAGGATTGTTATTTAAATTAAAAGGATGCGTATCTAGTATTGGTACGCATTTTTTTTGCATTAATAAATTGAATCATTTCTTTTAATGATATCAATTAATTCATTCAATATCATAGCGGTAGCTCCCCATATTTTAAGTTTGTTAACATAAAAGCATGGCGCTATAAGAGGATGATTATTTCTTGACATTACTTCTTTTAGCTGGATGGTTTTTTCATCTAACAATTCATCAAGTGCTACCTTATAAATTTGTTGAACTTCTGAATAATCCGGGAATAGGTTTTCCATATTATCATCAACAAATGCTACATAAGGCTCAACTATAAAATTACTATTTGGAATATATAAATTGGTCAATTTCCCTAAAACATCTTCTTGATTTATTTTAATACTCACTTCTTCAAAGGTTTCACGAATTGCCGTTTCCTTTAAATTAAAATCATTTCCTTCTTTTTGTCCACCGGGAAAAGAAATCTGACCACTATGAGCTCCATCGTATTCAGACCGAAGAATAAGAAGAATTTTTATTTGATTATCTTCTTTAAATAAGACAAGCATAACAGCACTTAGCTTGGCGCTTTTATTCGATTTTCTTTCTAAAACACCGTCTACACGCTCTTTAGGTGCAAGCTTTAAATGAGACTGCCAACCAGGTAATTCTAAAGTAAAGGCATATTTAAGTTTATTTTTCAATTCTTATTTATTTTCTAATTGCAAAGATAAATTTATGCTTTGAGAATAAAAATTTAATATTCGCACGTCTCAATAAAACAATTGAATATCTAATTTTATTATCTTTGCCGCATGACTAAGGAAAAACAAAATCCGGTATTTGAAATAGATGAGCTTTTGGAAGGACACAAATCCTTAATCTTATTTAACGACGATTTTAATACCTTCGATTTTGTTATTAGCTCCTTAATTGAAGTCTGTAATCACGATGAAATACAAGCAGAGCAATGTGCTTTTATTGTTCATTATAAAGGCAAATGCGCTGTTAAAACAGATTCTTTTTCTAATTTAAAACCTATGTTAGATGAGCTTTCTAATCGTGATCTGACGGTTAGCATCGATTAATTCCAATTACATTTCTCTTTCTTCTTTATGATTTCTATTTAAAAATAGGCCTTTTCATTAGTAAATGTACTGGAAATATTTTTCGCCATTCCAATAGGTTCCTATGATCAAATAACGAATTATATCAATTATAATTCCAAATGACTAATAAATAAATAGAATTGTTTTTTTTCTTTTTTGAATCACAAAATCTTTTAATAGCCTTTTTATGGAAATATTTTTTGATGAGAAAAAAGGAGAAAAGAAACTATTTATATCGGTTATTTGGGATTGTTGTTGGTATTAGTCAGGAAGCTGTTGAAAAAAGAATATTTACACTTTCATTATCCCATTTCTTTTCTTAATTTTACAGAAATATTAAAAAACAATGCCCTGGATAATTATCTTAGTTTTAATCACATTAGGAATTCTTTTTTTACTTCTTGAGCTTTTAGTAATTCCCGGAACCACTTTTGTTGGAATTATCGGCTTAATCGCACTTATTTTAGGTGTTTATCAAACATTTATGATTTATGGCACAGGTTGGGGAATTTTTGCCCTTATTGGAACGTCTATATTCAGTATCGTTTTACTTGTATTGAGCTTAAGATCTAAAACATGGAAAAAAGCAATGCTGACAACAAGTATCAATTCGAAAATGGATCAGGTAAAGCAAAATGTTAGCGTAGGAGATGAAGGGATAAGCATTTCTCGTTTAACTCCTATGGGAAAAGCACGTTTTGGGGAGCATTTTATCGAAGTATCCACTTTTGGTGAATTCGTAAATCCTGAATCAGACATACGTATCATAGAAATAAAAAACAATAAAATCTTGGTTGAAATAATCAAGCCTTAAAAATAAATTCACTTTTCATTAAATTAAAAATCGATAAATTATGGAACAAGGAATGGGAATGATAATTGGTATAATTGTAGCAGTTGTAATTAGTATATGGATATTATTTGTCTATATCCCTGTTGGCTTATGGTTCTCTGCACTCGTATCAGGAGTGAGAGTTTCTTTACTTCAATTGGTGCTTATGCGCTGGCGTAATGTTCCGCCCAAAATTATTGTAAATGCGATGATTACTTCTAAAAAAGCAGGACTTGAAATAAAGCGTGACGATTTAGAAGCTCATTTTTTGGCCGGAGGAAAAATCAAGAATGTGGTTGAAGCATTAATTTCTGCCGACAAAGCCAATATGGGTCTCGACTTTAAAACTGCAACGGCAATTGACTTGGCTGGTCGAGATGTTTTTCAAGCCGTTCAAATGTCAGTAAATCCAAAAGTAATTAACACACCTCCGGTAACTGCTGTGGCAAAAGATGGAATACAGCTCATTGCAAAAGCAAGGGTAACTGTACGTGCTAATATTCAACAATTGGTTGGTGGTGCAGGTGAAGAAACTGTTTTGGCTCGAATAGGAGAAGGGGTTGTTTCTACCATCGGTTCAGCCGATAGTCATAAAGCGGTGTTGGAAAATCCCGATTTAATTTCTAGAGCGGTATTGGCTAAAGGTTTAGATGCCGGTACAGCTTTTGAAATTCTTTCTATTGATATTGCTGATATCGATATTGGAAAAAACATTGGTGCCGTTTTACAAATGGATCAGGCAAATGCCGATAAAAATATTGCTCAGGCAATGGCTGAAAAGAGAAGAGCGATGGCAGTTGCATTGGAGCAAGAAATGTTAGCAAAAGCCCAAGAAGCAAAAGCTGCTGTTATTTTAGCAGAAGCTGAAATTCCAAAAGCAATTGCCGAAGCATTTAGAAGTGGGAATTTAGGCATAATGGATTATTATAAATTTCAGAACATACAAGCCGATACAACTATGCGTGAAAGTATTGCGAAACCAGGCAAAGGGAAAAAACCTACGAAGGATTAATAAGTATTAGTGTATTTTGAGACCTTTGCAAGTCGATAATTCTTTTTGATACAAATTTAAGTTTTGCAGAGGTTTCTTTTAAATAATTAATCAATTAAACTATATTATTATGAGTAACAAATACAAATTGATGGATAAGCTCAGTTTGAGCATTTTTATCTTAATGGCTGTGCTTTTGGTAACTCCTTCCTATGCAGCTAAAAAGAATAAGGAAAAAGATAAAGTCAAAACAGCTATTGAGAAGACCTCTTTCTCTGGATTAAAATGGCGGAATATTGGTCCTGCTTTTACTTCTGGACGAATTGCAGATTTTGCTGTAAATCCTGCGAATACAAGTGAATATTATGTGGGTGCTGCTGCAGGACATATATGGAAAACTGAAAATAACGGAACCACTTGGAAACCTGTTTTTGATAAAAATGGCGCCTATAGTATTGGGGCTTTAAAGATGGATCCCAACAATTCTAATGTTGTTTGGGCAGGTACTGGAGAAAATAATCACCAACGTGCATTAGGGTATGGAAATGGTGTTTATAAAACCATTGATGGCGGTAAATCCTGGAAAAATATGGGATTAAAAGAAAGTCGCCAAATTGGTATGATTGCTATCGATCCACGTAATTCGGATGTGGTTTATATTGCTGCAGAAGGTTCTGCTTGGGGCCCGGGTGGCGATCGTGGTTTGTATAAAACAACAGATGGTGGAAAAAGTTGGACAAAAGTTCTTACTATTTCTGAAAATACCGGAATTAATAATGTGGTACTCGATCCTTGCGATCCTGATGTGGTTTATGCAACTTCGGAGCAACGTCGTCGCCGTGCTTTTGGTAAAATTGGTGGTGGACCAGAAACCGCATTTTATAAATCAACTGATGCTGGAAATACTTTTAATAAAGTAACTAGTGGACTTCCTAAAGGAGATATGGGTGGAATAGGAATTGCAATTTCGCCTGTAGATCATAATGTTATTTATTTGATTATTGAAGCACAAGACAAACAAGGGGGTTTTTTCCGTTCGACGGATCGTGGAGCTTCTTTCTCAAAAATGAGCTCTTATTCTTCAAGTGGACAGTATTTCAATACTATTGTTGCCGATCCTGTGGATGTAGATAAAGTTTATTCGCTAGAAACAGTAACACGTATAACCCTTGATGGTGGTAAGAATTGGTCTGTGTTGGGAAATAATAAGCGCCACGTAGATGATCATGCGATGTGGATCGATCCAAAGGATACGAACCACTTTATGATTGCTGGTGATGGTGGTGTATACGAAAGCTATGATGCCGGTAAGAATTATATTTTTAAAACAAATCTTCCTGTTACACAATTTTACCGCGTATTTGCAGATAATTCCTATCCCTTTTATTGGGTTTATGGAGGCACGCAAGACAATAATAGTTATGGAGGACCAAATCAAAATATTAGTGAAGCAGGTGTAACTGCCGGCGAATGGGTAGTTACTATTGGAGGAGATGGATTCTGGCAAGCCGTTGATCCTGAAGATCCAAATATTGTTTACTCAGAATATCAATATGGAAATGTTTTTCGCTTTGATAAAAAATCAGGTGAATCTACAAGTATTAAACCATCGCCAATGAAAGGCGAGGAAACTTACCGCTGGAATTGGGATGCTCCATTGGTGTTAAGTCAACATAACGGGCAAACTCTTTTTATGGGAGCCAACAAAGTTTTTAAATCGACTGACCGCGGAAATACCTGGAAAAAAATTAGCGAAGACCTTACCCGAAATGAAGACAGAAATCAATTCCCTATGATGGGAAAATATTGGCCTTCAAACGCTGTTGTAAAACATGTTTCCACTTCGCAATGGGGCACCATTTTAACTTTGGTTGAATCTTCGGTTAAAGAAGGACTAATTTATGCCGGTACTGATGACGGTTTGATTCAAGTAACTGATAACGGAGGGAAAACCTGGAGCAAAACAGCTTCTTTCCCAGGTGTTCCTGAGTATACTCCTGCTAGTGATATTATGCCCTCTCGTTTTGATGAAAATGTTGTATTTGCATCGTTTAATAATACAAAAGGGGATGATTTTAAACCGTATATTCTAAAAAGTACAGATAAAGGGAAAACCTGGGTTTCACTCGCTAACAATTTACCAGAAAATGGATCGGTACATTCAATTGAACAAGATTTTGTTAATGAGAATTTACTCTTTGTTGGTACAGAGTTCAGTTTTTATGTGAGTGTTGATGGCGGAAAATTTTGGAAAAAATTAGATGCTGGTTTACCAGATATCGCTGTGAAGGATATTACAATTCAACAAAGAGAAAACGATTTGGTAATCGCTACTTTTGGTCGTGGATTTTATATTATTGACGATTATTCTGCTTTACGCGAAGTAAATGAAGACTTCCTGAAAACAGAAGTTCATATTTTTCCTGTTGCTGATGCCCTGATGTATATGCAGACTGGCGGACGCTACGGACAAGGATCAACTGTTTATCTTGGAGAAAATCCTAAATTTGGTGCTACATTTACCTATTTCATCAATGAAGTGCCTAAAACATTAAAATCAGAGCGACTTAAAAAAGAAGCCGATCTTTTCAAAGAAGGAAAACCAATTCCACAAGTTACTAAAGAACAACTTAAAGAGGAAGAAAATCAATTAGATCCTTATGTAGTCTTTAGTATCACAGATGCAAGTGGTGATATTGTTAAAAACATATACAAAAAGCCTTCTTCAGGAATTAATCGTGCTGTTTGGAACTTGAAATATCAAGGACCATATCCTCCACGCAAACCAATTACAGCATTTAATCCAACAAATAATGGATCAGATGGTATGTTGGCAATGCCGGGAGAATATAGTGTAAGTATGTCGCTGGTTTTTAATGGAGAAACAAAATGGCTTACGGAGCCAGTTAAATTCAACGCCAAAGTATTAAATAATACAACTTTAGGCACTGAGGATAGAGCTGCATTGGTGGCATTCCAAAATCAAATTGTTGAATTAGGGAAAACAATGGATGGTGCAGAACGTTATCTGAATGAACTAAAAGGTAGAATAGTTCAAGTTCGTCAAGCAATTCATAATACACCAGAATGTTCTTTTGAGCTGGCTCAAAAGGCGAAAGTACTGAATGAAACTTTGAATGATATTACATTTGCTTATAACGGAACACATGCTATTGCAAGCCCTGAAGAAGTTCCACCAGAACAAGTTCCATTAAACGAACGTTTAAATATTATTTTAAATAGTATCTGGCAATCTACTTCAGCTCCAACTCAAACAGCTGTTTCTAATTATAAAATTTTGCTTGAAGAATTTCCTGTTGTTCTTACTCAAATAAAAGCTGCAAAAGCCGATTTGGAAGGCATCGAGAAGAAGTTAGATGAAGTTGGTGCAATGTGGACACCAGGTCGTTTACCTGAGTTTTTAAAATAATATGTATTAAATAAGAAGCTGTCTAAAAACACCTTTGAGTTCCTTTGTGCTTGCCTTTGAGCGCCTTTGTGGTAAAATATAAAGCTAACCACAAAGTAACACTAAGTACACACAAAGTTTCACAAAGGAATAAAATAATATATTTTTAGACGGCTTCTTTTCTGTTTTTTAGATGAGACAACCCAAAATATTTGTCTGTTTACCCATTTTGAATGAGTCAGAAAACCTTCCGCATTTATTGGATTCATTAAAAAAGCAGGCTTATCAAAACTTTGAACTTATTGCCTGTATTAATCAACCTGATGAATGGTGGAAACTGCCAGACAAAATTGAACAATGCACCAATAATCAAAAAAGCATTAAAATCCTTAGTCAAGAAAGTCAATTTCCGATTACCATTATTGATAAAAGCACGAAGGGAAATGGATGGCAAGGTAAACAAAAAGGAGTGGGCTGGGCCAGAAAGCTTGCTATGGATAAAGCAGAAACTCTAGCATTAGAATCTGATCTAATTGTAAGTGTTGATGCTGATACTGAATATCCCAAAGATTACTTTTTATCTATAGTAGATATTTTCTCTAAAAATCCGAAAATTGTTGGTTTATCAAATCCTTACTATCATCGCTTAACTCAGGATAAAAAGGCAAATCTTGCTATTCTTCGCTACGAAATTTATATGCGAAACTATGCGATCAATATGCTTATCATCAACAATCCGTATCATTATACGGCTTTGGGTTCGGCAATGGCAACTTCGGTTATAAACTACAATAGAGTAGGAGGAATCAGTCCAAAGTCATCGGGTGAAGATTTCTATTTTTTGCAGAAATTAAGCAAATCCGGACATTTAGCGCATTGGAATAAGACTAAAGTTTTTCCGGCTTCACGTTTCTCTGATCGTGTTAATTTTGGAACCGGCCCTGCGATGATAAAAGGGAATGCAGGAGATTGGTCATCGTATCCCATTTATCATTTCAAATTATTCGAAAAAGTAAAATCAACCTATGCTTTATTCTCACTTTTATTTAATGACGATATGGATACACCCATGACTACTTTCTTGCAAAATCAATTGAAAAAAAAAGAAATATGGAAGCCCTTGCGCAAAAATTATAAAACAAAAGAGCAGTTTGTAAGGGCTTGTTCTACGCTAGTTGATGGTTTGCGAATTCTTCAGTTTCTCAAGCAAAATACAGAACTAAATGAATGCAACGAAAGTCTTAATCTTAAGGATAATATATTGTATTTCAGTTCTTTTGATTCAGTCTATTCGGACGATATGAATAGAATCGCTTCTTCCATAAATTTAGAAGATATTTCTTCACTGGAAATTATTCGCGATACATTGACTAATTATGAATATTCACTTCGTGAAATGAAATCAAAACTCTAAATTTGTACCCTCAGAAATAAAAACGATGATAACAATTTTAGGTCCTACTGCTACTGGAAAAACCAATCTGGCAGCTCATCTTGCCCATCTAATAAATGGTGAAATTATTAGCGCTGATTCCCGACAAGTCTATCGTGGAATGGATATTGGAACGGGAAAAGATTTAGCTGATTATTCCATTGAAGGAAAAATTATTCCATATCATTTAGTGGATATTGTGGAGCCCGGCTATGAATACAATGTTTTTGAATTCCAAAAAGACTTTCTCAATGCTTATTCCGCAATTGATGAAAGAGGAAGTATTCCTATTTTATGTGGAGGTACAGGTTTATATATCGAAAGTGTTCTGAAAGGATATAAACTAATCAATGTACCTAAAAATGAATTGCTCCGCGAGGAGTTAGAACTAAAATCTGAAGCAGAACTTATTGAAATACTAGAAACCCTAAAGAATTTACACAATACTACGGACACCTCTGAAAGAGAACGCTTGATTCGCGCCATAGAAATTCAAAAATACTACGACAACAACCCAGCAATTGATACTTTTTTTCCAAAGATTGAGACTAAAATATTTGGAATCGATTATGATAGAAGAGTAGTGCGGATGCGAATTACCGAACGCTTAGAAGAACGTCTGCAAAATGGAATGATTGAAGAAGTGCAAGGTCTTTTAAACTCCGGAGTTAAACCAGAGCAGCTTACTTTTTATGGTTTAGAATATAAATGGGTAACCGATTATTTGGAAGGCAATTTAGCTTATAATGAAATGTTCAGACGTTTAAATACTGCCATTCATCAGTTTAGCAAACGACAAATGACTTGGTTTAGAAGAATGGAAAAACAAGGATTTGTAATAAATTGGATTGATGGAAATTTAAGTTTAAATGAGAAAGTTGCTTACATCTTAAAAAACTTAGGCAGTTAAAGAATTTGTAACTAATCAGTATGGAAAGAGATGTTTCAAAATAATGACAATCAATAGCCCCAGCATAAAGGCAAGGGCTATTGATCACTTTTCACATTGAACATTTTAAAAGTATTATTACACTGACTAGTTACAAGAATTTTAAATAACCCTACTGGATACCAGCAAAAATAATAGATTATTTCTTTGAGGGCAAAACGATATAAGAACATTTTACCGAACAAACAGGGTCTTCTTTAGAATCTTGATATAGAATAATTTGCGACTCCGCTATTTTATTCTTCCATAATGTTACTTTTGCTTCGGCATAGAGCGTTTTATCTTTTCTCGTTCCTTTCAGGTATTTTATTGTCATCTCAATTGTATTTACTCTAAAAAGGTTAGATTCAAGCATTGAACCCACAGCAAATCCTCCAGCCGTATCTGCAATACTGGCTAATATACCACCATGCCATAAACCGTTAAATAAATCGCCTACAAATTCTTTTTTAAAGGGAATCTCAAAATGCACATAACCATCTTTGATTTCATTAACTTGTATACCAAATATTTGATTTGCGGGCATCAGTTTTTCAATCGTATATTTCAATAGATTATGTTTCTTTTCAGTCCAGTCTGTTATTAGTTCCATAGTTGTTTATATAAGCTGTAAAAATACAATTTAAT
>JAGGUP010000139.1 GCA_021158405.1 Bacteroidales bacterium | reverse complement strand
TTTTTTCCATAGCCTCATTTTATTCCAGATTGGAAAGGAAAAAACAGGTATAAAATGATTGAAAGTAAAACCATTTATTGAGCATCCAATGATAAAAAATATTATTTTCGATTTTGGTGGTGTCATCTATGATATTAATCATGAAAAGGCCAAGAATGCGTTTATTCAGCTCGGCATTACTAATTTTGATGAATTATACGGACATGCCATTCAAACGCGTTTATTCGAAGATTTTGAGATAGGAAAAATCTCTCCATTAATTTTTCGCGAAGAACTTAGCAAGCAACTTCCAAATAAAAACACGCCTAAAGAAATTGATGCTGCATGGAATGCTCTTTTAATCGGGTTTAAACCAAAAAGATTTGAACTATTAAAAAAAACAAAACAGCATTACCGTCTTTTTTTGCTGAGCAATACAAATCAAATTCATTACCAACACTATATGGCGGAACTAAAAATACAAAACCTTTCTAAATTGTTTAAGGATTTATTCGAAAAATTGTATTTCTCGCATCACATTGGTTTAAGAAAGCCCGACCACAAAATTTTTAATTATGTTCTTCATGACAATCAAATCCAAGCGGAAGAAACTGTTTTTATTGACGATTATGAGGTAAATATTTCTGCCGCTAAAAAATTGGGTTTAAACGGTCTTTTACTTGAACCCGGGCAAGATGTACGTGATCTTTTTACAAGCAATGGCTACTTAAGAAATTATTAACGTCTCATCGGCGATTTCTTCTCTTCTGCTAGAATTCTGTATATAGTCGATTTCCCAATATCCAAGCGCTCTGCTACTGTTGGAATATCATTGTGGTATTTTTCAAGGAATATTTTCACAATTTGTAAATCATACTCTTTCAGCGACAACTCTCTTAAAAACAAATCGTGCATACCATCCACCGAATTAAAATTAATGTCGGATGCTTCAATACTATTACTACTAGACAGTACCATGGCCAATTCAATAATGGCTTGAAGTTCTCGAACATTGCCCGGGAAATGATATTCATTCAGCTTTCGGCTTGCTCCCATTGTTAATTCCTTCATAGGAAGATCATTTTCTTTAGCAAAGTGCTGAATAAAATGCTGAGCCAGTATAATAATATCATTCCCTCGATCGCGCAAAGGCGGAATAAAAATAGGTAATCCCAATAAGCGATAATATAAATCTTCTCTGAAATTACCTTTTTTTACTTCTTGAGCAAGATTTTTATTGGTGGCAATAATTATTCTGCAATCTACTTTTTGTACTTTATTACTGCCCAATCGAGTGAACTCTCCATCTTGCAAAATGCGTAAAAGTTTGGCCTGCATATCAACAGCCATGTCTCCAATCTCATCCAAAAATAGCGTTCCCTGATTTGCTTCTTCAAATTTGCCGCTCTTATTTTGATTTGCTCCCGTAAAAGCCCCTTTGTCGTATCCAAAAAGCTCGCTTTCTACAAGCTCTCTAGGAATTGCAGAAACATTGATAGCTATAAAAGCCTGTTTTTTACGTGATGAATTATAATGAATTGATTTCGCTACTAGCTCTTTTCCTGTTCCTGTTTCGCCTGAAATAGAAATTGTAATGTTACTCTTTACGGCTTTTTCCATCAATTCAAAAACATCCAGAATAGGCTTACTTTTTCCTTTTATTAAATTGCCGAAGAGATATTTTCTACCTACTTCTTTTTCAAGCACATCTACCTTACGCTCCAACAATACTTTTTCCCGCACGTTGGAAATGATGTTTCGGAGCTTTTTAATCATATCATCCGTTTTTACCAGATAATCATAGGCTCCTTCTTTCAATAGATTAATGGCCGTTAAAACATCATTTTGACCAGATACAATGAGTACAGGAATATTGGGATGCGTGGCTTTTATCTTCGCTAATATTTCCGTTCCGGTACAATCGGGCAATAAGTAATCTAAGGTAATTACATCCGGACTCCCCTCGTTTAGTTGTTTTAAAAAACTTTCGCCATTATAAAATACTTCCACATCAAAATCAGGATTTAATTCCAATTCGTAGGACATTCGTCTAGCCAGTATTTTATCGTCCTCAACCACAAAAATCTTAAAATATCCCATTTTACTATCTGTTAATTCTAATTTTGAGACTGTAATTATTCCTTATCCCTATTTTTATTGCTTTTATTTCGTGCGTGTTATAATTGATAAGGCATTGAATAGATTTTAGTTTCTAATTATTAGAATAATTCCAATACGTAAATGTACATGGAAATTATTTATAAAATCAATAAAAAGATTTTTTGTAACTAATCAGTAGGCTAATTTCGAATTTAATATGAGTTTTCTCTATGAACGGTGAAGCCCTCAACAGAGTTAAACTCAGTGTCTTCTTTTCCCGTAGAGATGCTTTTGGGAAAAAATTAAATTGAAGTTTTTGAAAACACTCCTCATCCTTACTTTTTAGTACTGATTAGTTTTTTTTTAAGACAACAAATGAATTTTACGATGTGAAAATACCCGTAGAATACTTATTTTTACCAAAACATTTAATACACAACAAAACATGCCTCTTCTAGAAAACACCTCGTCCGGTAAGCAACTTTTTGCCCTCTTATTTATTTTAGCGGCATCTGTTTTCATTCTTTCTCCTTTGGGAATCCTTATCGCCTACCCTTTTGTTGACGGAAACATTTTTACTGCATTACAACATATGAACTTAGCGCAGACAGCTCAAGACATAGCGCTCTTAAAATACTTTCAAATCGTTAGCCAACTCGGATTATTTATAGTTTCAAGTTATATTTTTTCGCTTCTTGTAAGTAAGAAACCCTTTGCGTATTTGGGATTAAATAAAAATCCCAAAATAACTTTAATTGGTATTGCCTTCCTAATTGGAATTGTCAGTACTCCTTTCTTAAATTGGGTTATGGAACTCAATTCTAGTTTACACCTACCCTCTGCTTTAGCTCCGTTTGAAAATTGGATGCGACAAATGGAAATGGATGCCGAGCGATTGACAGAAATATTCTTAAGGGGAAGCGCTTGGTCAACTTTGTTAACAAACTTGTTTATGATGGCTCTATTGGCCGGTTTAGGGGAAGAACTCCTTTTAAGAGGAATAGTGCAGCCCTTATTTATCAAACTGACTAAAAATGCACATATAGGAATTTGGCTGGCTGCAGCCTTGTTTAGTTTTATGCATTTTCAATTTTTCGGATTTGTCCCTCGCATGTTGCTTGGTGCCTTATTTGGTTATTACTATTATTGGTCACGGAATTTATGGATTCCCATCATTGCGCATATTGCAAATAATGCAGCGATTGTAATTTACACTTTCTATAGCGGAACTACAGATTATGCACCTAAATTAGGAGATGTAGATACCACTAATTCTCCATCCGCTTTACTAATTATTTTAAGTTTTTCCTTAAGCTTTGCGGGATTACTCTTTTTTTATCGTGAAAGATTGAAGCAATCAAAACAAGAATAATTGAGACTACACAATGCCGACATATTAAAAAAGGCTATTCTTCATATCGAGAATAGCCTTTTAATATCTAAAAATATAATACTACTTTTTCTCTTGTTCTTTTTGTACAGAGTAATTGACTTTAAACGCACCTACACGACGTAGTTTTTGTTTAATATCATCAACTATACCCATTTTGGTATCTCTATCCACTTTCAAAGAAGTTGTAAGAAATTTACGATCAGCCTCGTCTCTAGCTTCGCGTTCCTTTGCAATAAATTCAGGAATAGCATCAACAGAACCAAAAGCATCGTTTAACTGAATACGAGTGTTTGTTCCTAATTTTGACTGAACAGGCTCTCCTATATAAATAAAACTTACTAATGCTTTCTTTTCGAGTTTCTGAATTTCTTTAGCACTTGGCGCAGAAACTTTAACAAGCAGTTCTGTTTCGCGCATTGTTGTAGAAACCATAAAGAAAAACAAAATCATAAAAATAATATCCGGCAATGAAGCCGTTGATATAGCAGGAGTTTCTTTTCCTCCTTTTTTTCTGAATCTTGACATTTTATCTCCTTCTTTAATTAATTACTGCCTATATTATCAGGTTCAGCTTCGGATACACGTGCTGGAATAGCCTTATTAATAGCTTTCTTCGAATCCTCGTCCAAATCATCATAATGCCTAGCGAATTTTTTCATCGAAAGTTCATCCCTAAGCTCTATAAAAGCTTGTGCCAATTTATCTTGAACAGCTATATACATTTTATAAGAAGTACCACGGCTGTTTTTCAAAGAAATAAGTGCTCTTGAACGGTATACGGTACCTAATAGCGCTATATTATCTTCATAAACTTCGGGGAAATCAGGATTATTTGGAACATGAGGTGTAATAAACTCCTTTACCTCTTCTTTCAAAGTGGTAATATTACCAGGGTGCCCATTGATTAACAAACGATCGCTCTTGTTTACTAAGACATTCATTACATTCCGAGTTTTAAAATCCGGAGGTTTAACCGATGGGTCAGCTGGAGGAGGCAATATTCGACCAATACCTGTATCTACATCCATAGTTGTTGTAACCAGAAAAAAGATGAGCAGCAAGAAGGCGATATCCGCCATCGAGCTTGCATTTACTTCAGGTGTTTTATTTGACGCCATAATCTCTAATTTTATTATTTAAAAATACTGGATATACTGGCATAAATGACTGCCAATACTGCCAATGCAAAAATAAAGTATGTATAAATCAAAGCAGCCCCAACTGATCTAGATGTTTGAATAGTTGTTTCCATTTTCTCCAACTGTATTGAAGTAAATGTATTATCAGCTAAAGCATACGCTACAAACCCTAGAGCTACCACAACAACAAGTCCAATAAGAGATTTTACGGCATCTTTAGGGTTAGAAACAGCTTGAATTATAGGGAAGAGAATAGCGAAAAAGGCAGCCATTCCAAAGGCGATATAAGCCACCCAGAAATACCCATCAAGAACACTCTCTGAAGGTGAATTACCTTGAGTTAAGACTACAATTTGATAAATTGCAGCAATACTCATCAGGACAATTGAAACACCTTTAAATATGTTTTTCAATAAATTATCCATTGATGTTGTTATTTATTTGATTTATAATTTGAAAGAATGTCGACAAACCCGATAGTAGAGTCTTCCATGTCGTTTACAATACTGTCAATTTTAGCCACTATATAATTATAAAATATTTGTAAGATCGCAGCGACAATAAGACCAAATACTGTTGTTAAAAGAGCTACTTGAATACCACCAGCAACTACAGTTGCAGAAATAGTCCCAGCAGCAGCAATATCAGAAAAAGCACCAATCATACCAATTACAGTACCCATGAAACCCAACATTGGTGCAAGAGCAATAAATAAGGAGATCCAAGTAAGACCTTTTTCTAAACGTCCCATTAATACACCACCATAAGCAACAATAGATTTTTCAACAATGTCTAATCCATCTTCGTACTTGTGAAGACCTTGCCAGAAAATGCTTGCTACAGGACCTTTCGTGTTTTTACAAACATCTTTTGCAGCATCAACACCGCCATTTTGCAAAGCAGTTTCAACTTTATTTAATAATTTCTTTGTGTTAGTTGTAGAAAGGTTTAAATAAATAATTCTTTCTACTGAAAGAGCCAATCCGAAAATTAATGTTAATAATACAATCCCCATAAATCCAGCACCACCAGCAATAAACTGTTCTTTCAGTACTTGGTGAAATCCTTTATCAACAACAACATCTTCTTCTAAAGTAGCAACTTGATCTGCAACAGCAACTTGTAGAGAATCAGCTTCAGCTGCCACCTCGTTAGTTCCTTCAGTTTGTGCCACAACCTCTTCTTGAGCAATAACCATATTGGTAAAACCAAAAGATAATAATCCGGCCAATGTTAAAAAAGCAATTAGTTTTTTCATAATAATCCAATTTATTTACAAAGCTTTAAATTTAATTTGTTTTCATTTAGTTTAAAAAAATGGCGGAGAAAGAGGGATTCGAACCCTCGGTACACTTTTGGCGTACACACGCTTTCCAAGCGTGCACCTTAAGCCACTCGGTCATCTCTCCTTTTCCTATAAGAAACTTACATCTCTTAGCGCCGGCTAAAATACAAAAAATATATTCTTAATAAAAAATGATTTTATATTTTTCTCCCTCAATACCCTAAATAAAACAATACCACCCAAATTTAACCATATATAAGCAGTAATATATTTTAGATAAAAAACGTGAAATTACTCTTTTGAAAAAAATACAGGTGCAAAATGACGAAATTCCAGAATCAATTCCATCTAAATAGCGTAACTTTGATGCGATTTTTAACCCAAAATTTTTATTATGAAAACTATTGATTCCATCAATTTCAAAGGGAAAAGAGCCATCATTCGTGTTGACTTTAATGTTCCTTTAAACGATAAGTATGAAATAACCGACGAAACACGCATCAATGCTACCATCCCCACCATTAAAAAGATTCTGACTGACGGCGGTTCTGTTATTTTAATGTCGCATTTAGGACGACCAAAAAACGGCCCGGAAGAAAAATTCTCACTAAAACATTTGATTCCAACCCTAAATAAAAAGCTAAACACATCGGTAATATTTGCTTCTGATTGTATTGGTACTGAAACAAAATTGCTGGCTGAAAATTTAATAGGTGGTCAGGTTTTGCTCCTCGAAAATCTTCGCTTTTATAAAGAAGAAGCCAAAGGAGACAAAGCTTTTTCTGAGAAATTAGCTCAATTGGCTGATGTGTATGTGAATGATGCTTTTGGAACCGCACACCGCGCACACGCTTCCACAACCATTATTGCCAGATTTTTTCCAAATACAAAGGTTTTTGGTTATGTAATGGCTAACGAAATTGCCAGCATAAACAAAGTACTTCTTGACACTAAAAAGCCTTTCACAGCGATTTTAGGCGGAGCCAAAGTCTCCGATAAAATCGGAATCATCGAAAATTTACTTCAAAAAGTTGACCACCTTATTATTGGTGGCGGAATGATGTTTACATTTATTAAAGCTATGGGAGGCGAGATTGGTTCTTCTTTGGTAGAAATCGATTTAATAAATACTGCCAACGATATTTTATCAAAAGCCAAGCAAATGGGTGTTTCTATCCACATCCCTTCTGATGCTATTATTGCTGACAATTTTAACAATGAAGCCAACAAAAAAGAAGTCGCTTCTTTTGCTATAGAACAAGGTTGGATGGGATTAGACATTGGAACAAAAAGCCGTGAAAATTTCAAGAAAATAATTTTGGATTCTGCCACCATCCTGTGGAATGGTCCTATGGGTGTTTTCGAAATGGATAATTTTGCAGAAGGAACGAAAACCATTGCAATGGCTGTTGCCGGAGCAACCACAAAAGGAGCTTACAGTCTGATTGGCGGCGGAGATTCTGTAGCCGCAATAAATAAATACGATTTAGCCCAAAACGTAAGCTATGTTTCAACAGGCGGAGGTGCTATGTTAGAATTTATGGAAGGGAAAGTACTTCCAGGCATTAAAGCAATTCTTGATTAAAATAATTTGTTGTTGTGATAATATGCTATTGAAGTAATCTTGTATTAACTCATTAGCATATTATTTAATCAGCACATCATCCAATTATTTCTTTTTCTTTTTCTTCTTTTCAATTTTAGAATCAAGCGGATATTTGAGGTTCTTGAATTTGTACAACTCCGCTTTTACACTTCCAAATATGACATCCGATTTAATCAAAATTGGAATTCTATTTTTATCGTCGGTAACCCATAAAAACATGGGATAAGGATTCGCAAAAACCTCACCTTCTACAACCATGGGTTTAAATTTCATGGTTCGAAACTTCCCCAGCCTTGTTTCAATAATTTCTTTTCCTTCGTAAAAAATGACTGAAGTATAAATCGAATCATCTAAATAAAAGTCGATTGGGAAATTTCCTCCTTCCGGAATAGAGGAAATATCCAAAGTCCGTGCAAAATAAAATGCGGAAACTAAATCCTGTACCTTCTCTGTTATGTCTTTTTCGGCATGGCGACTGATTGCTTTTCCTTTTTCATAATCAAACAGAACATCATCTTCCACAATATATCCGCCTTCATTCGTTCTTCGCATAAATTTATAGGTGCGAATATTCGATTCCCCAAACCAAGTTTCAAAACGGTCACGGACTTTGTAGAAAAAATCTAATGAACCAATCGAATTCCCTCTTCCAACCGCATGAAATACCGAATTTCCATTTATTTTTTCCTCCGTTTTATCAAGTTCTAAAAAAGCTTTACCTGCATATAATTTCCCTAGTAATGGAGCATCGTAATAAAAAAAGAAACTAAACTCTTCGCCCGATTTAAAAGGCAATTCCTGCGCAAAACTCTGTTTACTAATCAATGTAAATAACATTAAAACAGCTAGATAAAACAGATTATTAAGTGGTTTCATAGATTTTTAATTACCGATTATCTGTCAAAAATAACAAAATTAAGTCTGCAATCCATCACTTTGTGATTATAAACTTCCGGCAAATCATAAAAGATATAGTATCTTTGAAGATAAATATAAATTCTAAAAATCAATTAAAAAATGGCCAATAAACTTTCATCAAAAACAGCTATTGAGTTGGAAAACAAATACGGCGCACATAACTATCATCCATTACCAGTCGTTCTTGCAAAAGGACTTGGAGCTTTGGTTTGGGATACTGAGGGAAAAGAATATTACGATTTTCTATCCGCTTATTCCGCAGTAAACCAAGGCCATTGTCATCCAAAAATTATCGAAGCTTTAAAAGAGCAAGCAGAAACCCTAACGCTAACCTCACGTGCTTTTTTTAATGATGTATTGGGAGTCTATGAAAAATATATGTCCGAATATTTTGGATATGATAAGATTTTACCAATGAACACAGGTGCTGAAGCTGACGAAACGGCTTTAAAACTAGCTCGTAAATGGGCTTATGAAGTAAAAGGAATTCCTGAAAATCAAGCCAAAATTATTGTTTGCGCTAATAATTTTCACGGTAGAACGATCACCATCATTTCTATGTCAACCGACCCTGATGCTTACAAAGGATTTGGCCCTTTTACACCTGGTTTTGTTACTGTTCCTTATAATGATTTAGATGCTTTAAATAAAGAGCTGGAAAATCCAAATGTGGCAGCCTTCTTGGTTGAACCAATCCAAGGGGAAGCTGGGGTTTATGTTCCTGATGAAGGATATTTGAAAAAAGCTTTTGATGCTTGTAAAGCAAAAAATGTTCTTTTTGTTGCCGATGAAGTTCAAACAGGTCTTGCACGTACAGGAAAATTATTGGCCTGTGATCATGAGAATGTTAAACCAGATATCTTGATTTTAGGTAAAGCTCTTTCTGGAGGTGTTCTTCCTGTTTCTGCCGTTTTAGCCAACGATGATATTATGCTTGTTATTAAACCCGGAGAACATGGTTCTACCTTTGGCGGAAATCCACTTGCCGCAAAAGTTGCAATGGCAGCTTTGGATGTAATTCGTGATGAAAAATTAGCCGAACGTGCTGAATATCTAGGTAATATATTTAGGAATGCAATACGTGCTATTAAATCAGATATGATTGAACTTGTAAGAGGAAAAGGGCTGTTAAACGCTGTTATTATTAAGCCTAAAAATGGAAAAGAAGCCTGGGATGTTTGTGTGAAAATGGCCGAAAATGGTCTTTTAGCAAAACCAACACACAATCATATTATCCGTTTTGCTCCTCCTTTGGTTATTACCGAAGAGCAATTGATGGATGCTGTTTCTCGCATTGAAAAATCAATCTTATCTTTTGAATAGAATTGATTACGAAATTTTAGGAACTCCTTATCTCTTCGATGAGGAGTTTTTTTATGCGCTATTTTCAAAAATAATTGAATGCTTAGAATAAAAACAAAGAAACCGTTGCAGGGGATGCATACGGTTTCTTCAGCATATAAACACATTTAACCAAATAAAAAAATATGAAAAAAACTACAACTTAATTAAAAGTTATGTCTTTTCTTATTTAGACTTTGTAAAAATAGCATGATTATCGGCTCAATGCAAGTTTTTAACATTATTTATGTTATTTAGGATGCTAAATACCTTAATTATTAGATTACCACAAATCTTAAATTATTATTTATTAGGCTATTGGATGAATTTGGTGCAAAAAATATATTCTTGTAATATTATTAAAAAATAGAAACAAAAACCCCTATTTTACCCTTAAACAACTACTAAAAATAAAGAGAAGAAGTATAATTTCGTCTTTTTTCTACTTGTCGGATGAAAAATTCATCTAAATAGCACTTTCAAATTGCTGTAAAAAACGAATATCGTTTTCAAAAAACAAGCGTAAATCTTTGATCTGATATTTTAACATGGTTATCCGCTCTATTCCCATACCAAAAGCAAACCCGGTATATTTTTCAGAATCGATACCGACGTTTTCCAAAACATTTGGATCCACCATTCCACAACCTAAAATCTCAACCCAACCTGTATATTTACATATATTACAGCCTTTACCACCACAGATATGACAAGAAATATCCATTTCGGCCGATGGCTCAGTAAAAGGAAAATAAGAAGGGCGTAACCGGATACCCGTATTTTCGCCAAACATTTCCTTGGCAAAATACATCAATGTTTGTTTTAAATCAGCAAAACTTACATTCTCATCGATATACAAACCTTCCACCTGATGAAAGATACAATGTGCACGCGCAGAAATAGCTTCATTACGAAATACTCTTCCGGGGAAAATGCTTCTCACCGGCGGTTTATTGTTTTCCATTACGCGCACCTGCACCGATGAAGTATGCGTACGTAAAGCAATATCCGGCGATTTTTCAATAAAAAAAGTATCTTGCATATCGCGTGCAGGATGTTCTTTAGGGAAGTTAAGTGCCGTAAAATTATGCCAATCGTCTTCAATTTCCGGTCCTTCTTCTACTGTAAAACCAATGCGAGAAAATATTTCTATGATTTGATTGCGAACCAAAGAAAGCGGATGTCGAGTTCCCAAATCACGATTTACGGGTAAAGTAAAATCTAATCCCGATTCCATATGTTGATCCATATTATCGAGAAGTTCTTTTACTTCCTCTACTTTTGATAGAACGGCCTTTTTAAAATCGTTTAGCAAAACACCAATTTCTTTCCTGTCTTCTACCGCAACCAATTTAAAATCGGCAAACAAAGCAGGAATAAGTCCTTTTTTTCCTATATATTTAATACGAAATGCTTCTAAGTCATCCATTTTATCAAAGGTTACCGACTTAATTTCTTCGAGATGTGCTAATACTTTTTCTTTCATTTCAAACTATTCTATAATTTCTATTTTCATCACTACCTTTTCAATCGGGCGACTCCCTGCAACCGGTGTGGCAGCAATTCTGTCCAACACCTCCCAACCTTCGGTAATTCTACCATAAACCGTATAAGCGCCATCCAAATGGGGCGTACCTCCAATGGTAGTGTAAATTTTCTTTTGCTCTTCGGTATAATAAAATTCTGCAGGCGCTTCCCCTTTTGTTTTCATCTCATTATATACTTCATTGCGCATATTTTTTATTCCCACATTATCCTTTGCATTCCTAAGCGCTTCCAATTTATAAAGCCTTTTTTCATTCCCGGAAAAAAAGATATAATTATCTATTGCCCGCTGTTTACGCCCTGAATTTATTTTTTCCTCAATACTTTCTAATTGACCTAAAGACATTATCTTGCCTTGAACAATATAAAATTGAGCTGCTGAACTTGCTTTTGTAGGATTAATATTATCGCTTTCGCGAGCCGCAGCTAACATTCCTTTTTGATGCACATAAATCTCCGGAACAAATTCAGCAGGGACTGTATATCCGGCATCTTCTCTCCCATCAGCATTTTGCCCTCCCTGAATCATAAAATGATTGATCACACGATGAAAATAAGAATTTTCAAACCAATTTTCTTTGACCAATTTGACAAAATTATCTCGATGCATAGGAGTTTCATTAAAGAGTTCCCCTTTCATATCACCTAAGCTTGTATGAATAATGAATTGGACTTTCTTTTCTTGTGCTTGGATCGAATTTAAACCCGAAAATAAGAACAGAACCCCCCAAATTAAAAGGAATTTCATTTTTATTTTTAATGTGAATCGGTTCATTTAAGCCTTGAATTTAGAAGAAATTTCAGCAGTCAGTTTTATAAACTCTTCCGCTGATAACACTAATTTTGGCTGCTTAAAATCAATATCATAAACGGTATTAATTGGAACCAAATGGATGTGAGCATGAGGCACTTCCAAACCCAAAACAGCTATTCCTATCTTTTTACATGGAACCACTTGTTCAATGGCCAGTGCAACTTTTTTAGCAAAAATCATCATTTCAGCCAAATCTTCATCCGACAAATCAAAAATATAATCGGTTTCTTTTTTAGGAATAACAAGTGTATGCCCTTTTGCCAATGGGTTTATATCCAAAAAAGCATAATACTTTTCGTCCTCAGCAATTTTATAAGAAGGAATTTCACCTTTCACTATTTTCGTAAAAATACCTGACATAGTTTTAATTATGAACGAGTTACTTCAATTATTTCAAAAACAATTTTTCCTGCTGGAATATCGATAGTTGTTTGTTCTCCCACTTTCTTCCCTAACAATCCTTTGGCAACAGGAGAACTTACAGACAATTTACCTTTTTTAAGATCGGCTTCATTTTCAGGAACTAGCGTATAAGTCATTTCAGCTCCATTATTCAAGTTCTTGATCTTTACTGTAGAAAGTATCAATACTTTTGAGCTGTCCATCTTCGATTCATCAATAATACGTGCGCTCCTAATAACTCCTTGGAGTTTAGCAATTTTCATCTCCAACATCCCTTGAGCTTCTTTCGCAGCATCATATTCTGCATTTTCTGATAAATCACCTTTATCACGCGCTTCACCAATTTGTTTAGAAATTGCCGGTCTTTGAACGCGAATCAATTCCTCCACTTCATCTCGCAGCTTTTGCAAGCCTTGTTCGGTAAAATATTTAGTGTCAGCCATATTGTGCTTTTTTCAATTTAATATAAACAGATAAAGACTCCTAAAATTCTAAGAGTCCTTTATTTTTCGCAGGCTTCAGTGAATTAATCAAAAAAACAGTTCAATTACCTAAGTTCTTTTTTCTTATTGTTTTGATTTTCGACTTTTTAGCCATTGTTTTCGGCAGCAAAAATAATATAAAAAAGAAGAATTATCCAATTTATAACTAAGATTCTCAAAGCATTGTTTGAATTCCGGAAATAAGCGTGCATAAATATTACTTTTTTCCAATGATAATAAACTTAATTCTAAAAAAAGGAACTCGCGATAAACCATTATATTTACTCTCTTTTGATAAAAATACAGAGTCTTAAAATATTATGACCTCATGTCGGTTGTCAAATTTATAAAATAGTTTACCTTTGAACTGCAAGTGATACATGTGGGTTTCGCGCTCGAGAATTTTATTTTATGGAAGATTATAAAAAATTATTAACCGATTTGTATACCATTTATGATCCTGAAAGGATACAGCAAATCGATTATTTCCTAGAAAAATATAAAGGTAAAGAAAAACAATTTTATAGTCGCCAAAAGGAAAATTACGAGAACAGGAAACCCATATCTGATAGTCAGAAAATTATTGATGAAGCATTGACGCGTATTAAATCACGTGCTCCTGAATCAGAAGAGAAAACAGAAGCTCCAATTCCTAAACCTTCTGCAAAGCCAAGCATACAAGCAATAGAAGAAGAAAAAAAAGAATTTTCAACTCATCCTCCTGCTCAAGAAAAAACGGATACAGAACCCGTAGTTGAAGAATCTTTTGCAGGAAAAACCGAGTCCGAAGAAAAGATCCGTACTGCTGCCGAAATACGAAGAGATAGAGCTCAACAAGATTCATTTTTAGAACAAAGCCCTGAACCTGAAAAGCAAAAGGAATCAGTAACTTCATCATTAAGAGAAACTGAAAAGGAGTTTTTATTTGATGGAAATAAATCAGAGAAACATGCCAAAATAGCCCCTGACAAAACAGAAATTCGCCTAAATAACAAGTATTTCTTAAGCATTTTCGGGATCGTTTTGTTGACCATTACTCTTATAGTGATTGTTTACTTTACTTTCTTCGATAAAACAAATAATCAAGCGAAAGGTATAGTTCAAAAACCAGCCGGAATGGTTGGTGAGAAAGCAGCAAACACTATACCGGCAAATACAACTATTCAGAAAACTCAAGTCCTTTCCGAACAACAGGATACTATTCTAAAAACATCCGGCACAGAAAAAACAATTCCAGAATCTAAACCGGCTACATCCAGTATTAAAGCGATAGAAAAGCCATTATTAGAAAAAGAAACTACATCTCAAGAACCAGATACAGCCAAAACAGAAGCTCCCCAAGTTAAAACTACTCTTTCTTTTTGGGACAAACTTTTCTCCAGAAAGAAGAAAACAGAACAAAAAATTGTTGAAACGGAGACAAGAACTCCCAAGCAAAATCAAGAGTTAATAACTAAAGAAGAAAATGCTATTGTCATTCAGCAAAAACCTATTGCAGAAAAAGAAGAAATTGCGGAAGAAAAAGAGGAAATACCATTAAAAGTTTCAACGCGTATTAAAAAAGGAGATATTGAATTGCCTGCTTATTTTGTAGCTTGTTATGCGGTTAAAACAGAAGCTTATGCCCTAGTAAAAGTAAATCAACTAAAAAGGAAAGGCTTTGATGCATCTTATTATTGGATCCCGGATCTCGTTCCTCAAGGGAATCCTTATTTTAAAGTAGTGATCGGTCCTTGTAAAACACAAAAAGAAGCTTACAGAAAATTAACTCCTGTTCAGGAAAGAGCAGAATTTGACGCTTACATATTAAGGTTGAAATGAACTACCCCGCTGCAAGCGAATTTTGAGTTTCATGAATAATAAAAAGCGGTAAAAACCGCTTTTTATTCTTTTTCGTTTTTAGGTTTTTTGTCTTCGTTATCGTCTTCAGAAATGCCTTTCTTAAACTCTTTAACGCCACTACCAAAGCCTTTCATAAGCTCCGGGATTTTCTTTCCCCCAAAAAGCAGGAGAATTACAATAGCGATTAAAGCAAACGACCAAATGCCGGGAACGGCTAGCAATACGAACATTTCCATAATATCAAGTTTTAATCCTATTGCAAAGATATAAAAATACTTAGTTATATGTATGCGTAAAATGAAGATGGACAGGGAAAACGTATATAAACTAACCGCAAGGTTTCCTTTGCGTTCATTGCGGTTAAAAATAATAAATTCTAAATATTGTCTCGCTCTTTATACAGAGCTTACTGATTAATACCAACAACAATCCCAAATAACCGATATAAACAGTTTCTTTTCTCCTTTTTTCTCATCAAAAAAAATTTCCATAAAAAGGCTATTAAAAAAAAATTGTGATTCAAAAAAGAAAAAACAATTCTATTTATTTATCAGTCATTTGGAATTATAATTGGTATAAAAAACTTTTTATAATGTATTTAATTCCTGATAACTAGTCAGTGTAATAATACATCTAAAATGTTCAATATGAAAAGTGATTAACAGCTCCGGCCTTTAGGCTGAGAGCATGATGTAAGACAATGGCCACAGATTTTTGAAACGTATCTTCCCACACTAATTAGCTACAATTCTTGCTTATTAGATGTTTTTATATTGTTCAAAATGCTGCCTAATATAGCTTGGATCTGAGAGACTCTTGAAAACTCTTTTCCGGGTGGAAGCGCTGACAAACAAAAGCAAGATCGTTTTGATATAGCGATAAAGTCTAAAAAAGATAAAATACACCAACCTAACACTTCCTGCTACTTTTGGATGTTCCCAGATAAAATGTATCCGTTGTATATATTGCTTGGCACTTTTATTTTTTTCAAAAGCTAAGGCTTTAGGGTAATCAAATAATTCCGCTGAAATGGCAATGTAATTATTCAGAATTTCAAAATGATGATTAAACAATTTGCTTACTCTTAAAGGATTTTGTCTTTTGGAAAGCAAAAGCAAATCATAACTTTGACGTAAAAATATTTTGAACATTGAATTGCCTTTGTCATTCAATTGCACATTCATACTGTTATTCAAAATCAAATTCTGATCAGACAATACCAATGCTCCCTGCAGATTTTTTGCTGCTTTTAGCGTAGAAAAAGCTTGCTCCCAACCAAATAGCTGCGCATATTTACCGTTGAGCATTCTGCCGTGCACTTCTACGCCTGCAATCTCATCCTCACTTACCAATCGAGGCAAATGCCGACTCGCCCCAAAAGCGACTTCGCCAGAAGCATTTAATTGATGATATCCATTTTGGAGCAAAATTTGATATGCTTTAAAAACATCTTTCATTTCCAAAATAAAATCAATATCACCCACCATTCGCTCAGCAATATCTTCGTATAATCCATCTATTAAATGAGCAGAACCTTTCAGAAATACAGGCGAAAAACCACGTGAATTCAACAGTTTGCTAAGGTTTTCCACCTGGCTCAAAATTTGTTGATTTCTGACTCGGTTGGCATTCGTAATTTCCTCAAAATAGCTTATTAAATCCTCCGGTAAATCGGATAAAAGATGGTTTCGTTTGAGATTAAGATAGAGCGCAGGCACAACCAACTGATTGCTGCTTTGATAAACAATCACCCGCCAATCTACTTCGCCGGATTGAATATTTTCACGAATGGTGTTTGCTCTTTCGGGATGCATGCTTAACGACAAACATTTCCCAACAAAAAAAAGGGCTTCTTTATTTGTCATCTGAAAGTAGTTCGTTAATTTTCTCTATCATTTTTTCATTATTGGAATAACGTAATCTGTAAGCAGGTAGATCAGCCATCCAATCCATAAAGAAGCGTGCATTTTCTTCTTTTGGCGACAGCCAGGAATCAACCACCAAATGCTGAAAAGCCAAATGCTTGTCCATAACTTCAAAATCGAAATCAATATCGGCACTGTATTGAATAAATACCAGGCCTTTAACTTTGTGTGAGGCGGAATTTGGACTTATCTTAGGCGCTAAATAACGAACTGTTTTATTCATCTCTTTGAGTTCGTATTCTTTTGCTTTTAATAATTCAGGAAATTGCTTTGACAAAAAAGATAAGGCTTGCTTTTTAACCGATATAGCAGCAGGAAAAGCGAGAACCCGACCTCCTGAATCTATTGGAACGAAATCATCGGCCACAAGAGCTAAGCCGCTCGCCAATGCAATTGCAGAAGCTGTGCTTTTCCCATTTCCCGAATCACCCAAAAACAAAACGCTATTCTTATCCTTTCCGATAGCTGAAGCATGCAAAATACCCATCCAATCTTCCTCTTTTTTTGAATACGCTTGGTTGAGAATCTCCATAAAAACCTGTCCTTTAAATAGATGATCTTCATTCTGTAACCAAGATTGAGTGGGATTTCCATCAATATTTAGAAAATAAGCATCTTCCTTGATAAACAATTTGATATTGTGAGCCTCTGAAATGTTAGTGTTTGTTTCTAAATGCGCAAAAAGAGGGTGAAACATCGTTTCCAATTCGGCTGTTCCATAAAAAAAATGAAAAACAGCATTGTGAAAGCGATAGTATTTGGCACTATAAAAAGAGAGCGTAACTTCCGCGTTCAATTCTTCATTTTCAACGATTATTTTTTCTTTCAGCTGCTCAGAAAAAAGTGCCTCAATTTGAAGTACGGTATTACGGGCTTTGACTTGTGACAAACCATACTGCTCAGAGCACCAGTTTATGACTTCATTCACCGAATTCATTTGCTGAAGCTGCTCAAAAACATGATAAACCTCTTCTTCGATTTGCAGATAGTTATTCGTGTTTTTAAACCAAATCCACTTTTTGTTTCCAACAGTTTTTATCAAATAATCCGGCATAGCTTAAATAGAAAATTAGGAGGTCTAAGATAGAGAAATAAGCGCTTTCTTCTATTACAAGTAAATTAAATTTTCTTTGAAGGTTTATTCCTTCTCAAACAGGTTTATTTTTACTTCTATAAGCCCATTTATTTTTGTTATAAAAACGGCAATATACGAGCTTATTTACCCCTTATTTTTCCGGATTGAATTTTCGTTACTTATTATTAAACAAGTATTTATATTTGTATATGACTAGAGTATTTGATTTATTCCAATTTTATCTTTTGGAATTTATTTAAGGTTGAAAAGGTAATTTCAAAAAATATTTTCATTTTTTTTTGAAACACTTGGCAATTAAAAAATCCTATGTATATTTGCAGCGCTTTTAAACAAAGAAAGAGTATAAAATTCCTCTTTAGCTCTTTGGTTAGAGTCCCGTACATACGGGATTAATCAGAGGAGTTCTTGAGAAAAGTAAATTGAATAGTGAAATTCCTCTTTAGCTCTTTGGTTAGAGTCCCG
>JAGGUP010000135.1 GCA_021158405.1 Bacteroidales bacterium | reverse complement strand
GTTATATAAAGTACAAATAGCACTCAAAAAAAACTTCAATAATTAGCTTAATTTGAAAAAATAAAGATACTAATTTTAGAAAGACAGCAATAACAGGCTAAAAAAATGTTTTTAATAAATTTTAAATGTCATTATTTTGTGAGTCATTTAATAAAATGGACTAATTTTATCCTTTCAGAAATAAGTCGATTGTGTGAAAGAAAGATATAAGAATATATACGGAGTGGTTCTGGCGGGAGGAAAAAGTTCTAGGTATAAAGGAAAAAATAAAGCTTTTTTGAAAATTGAAGGCGAAACATTTTATGATAAAACCATTCTTTTGCTTGAATCCATTTTTGAAGAATTAATTGTCATTACGAACAATCCTGAAGATTTTCCTAAGGATAAAATCCCTAAGTGTAAAGATTTAATAAAAAATATTGGCCCTTTGGGAGGGATTCAAACCGCCCTGACTAATGCCAAAAATTTTGATGCTATTTTTATTGTTGCTGTGGACATGCCTTTTCTAAACGAAGCTATTATTAGGGAAATAGTCAAAGCTTTTAATAAACAAGATTGTGATATTTTAATTCCTATTATCGGTAAAAATATCGAACCTTTATCTGGAATTTACTCCATTAATATATTGGAACAACTCAATGAATATATAAATACAACAAGCATTTTCTCTATAAGAAGTTTCTTTTCGAAAGTAAATACAAAATATTTTGAATTAGAAGCGAATGACTCTAATAAGAAGAATTTTTATAATATTAATTCAAAGAGTGATTATGATACGCTTATTTTGGATATTGACTTATAAGTTTAAATTAGTTAAGAGCTTAGGTTTGTTTTTAACGTATTATATATTATTGTCTCATAATTAATATTATGATAAATAGATAATTTGAAAAGAAAGGGATAAAATTTTACTTCATCCCCTAACTCTTTTAATGATTATTTAATTCTTTAAGCTTATCTAGTTGTTTTGTAGAGGTATAAATCTGACGTAAAGCTTTTAAAACATCAGTATCTTCTGAGTCTATCGCATAAGCTCTTTCGAAATAAGGTAATCCTTCCAAGAAAAACTTATTGGCTTCTTCCATCACTTTATTGTATTTCTCTGTTTCATCGAAAGGCAAATCGTTGGCTTCCATATTCAGATCAAAAGCATGAGAATAATAAACCACACCTAAGTTATATAAGGCCAAGAAATAATCAGAATTAATTTCTAAAGCTTTCTTGTAATAATTAATAGCTTCATCATTATTTTTAATTTCTTTATATGAATCTCCTAAAGCTAAATATAAACTAGCATTCTCTGGTTCTAACTCAATCGATTTTTTAAGCTTTGTAATTACTTCATCAAATCTCCCCTGCCCTAATAAGATATTAATTTCAGCGATAAGAATTCCGTTATTATCAGGAAATTTCACACGGCCAGCGGCTAATATTTCTTCAGCTTTTTCAAAGTTTTCTTCTTTTTTATATACGTTAGCAAGTTCACTGTAGATAGACGCATTATTATAATCCATCTCAATAAGTTTTGCATATTTTACTCTGGCCACATCGTCGATACCACCATTTGAAGCAGATAATGCTGTAGCGTAAATAGTCATCGTGTCAACAATATCGATAACTGCATTTGCATCACTTGCTTTATCAAACCAATCAATAGCTTTATCAAAAGCTTCGCCTTCAAAAGAAGTAATTCCTTTTGTATAAAAGGTATTGGCTAGTTTCAATACATTGGTTGACAATTCTAGATACAAAGAATTTTTTTTATCCAATGCTGTAGCTTTTTTATAGCCTTCCATAGATTTTGTAAGTGCATCAGGGTCTAAATTTGCAATTGCTTCATCAGTAGATGTTCCGAGTTGAGCATAAATTTCACCATAATACAACCATGTTTTAGCATCGTCTTTTGTTTTATCATGAGCAACTGCTAGGTCGATTAATTCTTTAGCTTTTTCTAATTTACCTGCATCCATGTTTGCTTTTGCACTATTTCTCTTTCCATTTTGCGCATTGGTAATCAATGATATTGAGAACAAAAGCACTAATAAAATTGTTATTTTTTTCATGTTGTGTAGATTTATTATTTCTCCTTTATTTTCTTATTTATTCAGTTATTTCGTTATTTGTTTCATTATCCATTTCCGAATCAATATCTAATTCTGAGTCTTCAATTACTGTGCCATCCTCGCTAAGAGTTTCTTCCTCTTCATCAGTTTCAAACTGTTCAACTTTTGCAACTGAAGCAATAGAATCACCTTCTGAAATTTTTATAAGTCTAACTCCCTGCGTGTTACGACCCATTACGCGAATGGCATTATTTTCGCCTCCTACTGCGATGCGAATTAAAATTCCCGATTTGTTAATAATCATTAAATCGTCTAAATCGGTCACATTTTTAATTGCGATTACGTTCCCAGTTTTCTCAGTTATGTTTAGTGTCTTAACACCTTTACCGCCTCGATTTGTTTCACGATAATCGTCTAATTTAGAGCGTTTTCCGTAACCATTCTCCGAAACAACAAGAATATCAAAATCTGCATTGCTAAGACAAATCATTCCGATTACTTCATCTTTTTCGTCTTTTAGTCTAATTCCGCGCACACCTGAAGCATTTCTTCCCATTGGGCGAACAAGCTTTTCGTTGAATCGAATGGCTCTACCCGATTTACTTGCAATAAGAACCTCGTTCTCGCCATTAGTCAAACGAGCTTCTAATAAGGTATCGTTCTCTTTGATAGTAATCGCATTTATACCATTTATACGAGGTCTACTATAGGCTTCTAATGAAGTTTTCTTGATAGTTCCCTTTTTAGTTGCCAGAATGATATAATTATTTTTAACATACTCTTCATTCTTAATATCTTTAACATTAAGATAAGCTTTTACTTTATCATCGAGCGGTATGTTGATAATATTTTGAATGGCTCTTCCTTTGGTTGTTCTGCTACCTTCGGGAATTTCATATACACGCAACCAGAATACTCTTCCTTGTTCGGTAAATAATAGCATATAATCGTGCATACTTGCCACAAATAAATGCTCAAGGAAATCTTCGTTTCGTGCTACACTTCCTTTAGCTCCACGTCCTCCCCTGTTTTGTACACGATAATCTGTTAAAACTGTACGCTTGATATATCCCGCATGTGAAATAGTAATCACCACTTCTTCATCTGGAATAGTATCTTCTATACGGAAATCGGTGGCAGAGTATTCTATTTTACTTTTACGTTCATCACCATACTTTTCTTTCACTTCGCGGAGTTCATCGGTAATAATCTGCATCCGAAGTTCTACATTAGCAAGAATATATTTTAAATGTTCAATAAGTTTGATTAGCTCATCGTATTCAGTACGCAATTTATCTTGTTCCAATCCGGTTAAATGACGCAAGCGCATATCAACAATGGCACGAGCTTGTATATCGGAAAGGCTAAAGCGCTCTATTAATCTGGCACGTGCTTCGTCGGTACTGGCAGAAGCTCTGATAATCTTAATTACTTCATCAATGTTATCCGAAGCAATAATTAATCCTTCTAATATATGGGCTCTTTTTTCTGCTTGTTCTAATTCAAATTGTGTTCTACGGGTAACCACTTCGTGGCGATGTTCCACAAAATAATGAATCATATCTTTTAGATTCAGCATCATTGGACGCCCATGAACAAGAGCAATATTGTTTATGCTAAAAGAGGTTTGAAGTGCCGAATATTGATATAACTTATTCAGTACCACATTTGTATTTGCATCTTTTTTTAGTTCAAAAACAATACGCATACCTTTACGATCGCTTTCATCGCGAATATCGGAGATTCCAATAATCTTCTTTTCGTTAACCATATCGGCAATCTTTTTAATCATTTCCGATTTGTTAACTTGGTATGGAATGCTAGTGGCAATAATGGCTTCTCTTCCTGGTCTAATTTCTTCCATTGTAGTTTCGCCACGCATAACAATTTTACCACGACCTGTTTCAAAAGCATCAATTACACCATCGTAGCCATAAATAATTCCTCCTGTGGGAAAATCAGGTGCTTTTATATATTGTCTTAATTCAGTAATCGTAATATCATTATCTAGAATATAAGCTTGAATACCATCTATAACTTCGCTCAAATTATGAGGCGCCATATTAGTAGCCATACCAACAGCGATACCGGAAGCTCCATTTACCAATAAATTGGGGATACGAGTAGGTAAAACACTTGGTTCTTTTAAACTATCATCGAAGTTATTCTGAAAATCAACCGTATTCTTGTCAATATCGATTAAAGATTCTTCTGAGATTTTACGTAAACGAGCCTCTGTATAACGCATAGCAGCAGGACTATCGCCGTCAACACTACCAAAGTTTCCTTGTCCATCGACTAAAGGATATCTTAAAGACCAATCTTGCGCCATGCGCACCATAGCATCATATACTGAGGAATCACCATGTGGATGGTATTTACCTAATACTTCCCCAACAATTCTAGCCGATTTTTTATAACTTTTATTTGAAAGTACACCTAAATCTAACATCCCGTATAGAACACGCCTATGAACAGGTTTTAGACCATCGCGAACATCGGGTAATGCACGTGAAACGATTACAGACATGGCATAATCGATATAGGCCGATTTCATTTGATTGACAATGTTTACTTTTACTATTCTTTCTCCTTCACTCATCGTATTTTCGAAATTAATTATTCACCTCTTAACGCCCTTTTTCAAAGAGTCCTAAAAAGCAATTTCCACACTTGATTTTATAGTGGAAAATAGGATGCGAAGATAAGGACTTTTATTCTAAAATGAAGGCTTTTGAAGGGGCAAAATAGGATAATTTTAACAAGTAAATGTTGAAAAAATGTAGTCTGCAAAAGAATTACTCCTATTTTTGTATTTAGTTTTGATTTGATAAAAAAGATATACAAAGATAAAGTATGGAAGCTAAATTTTCACAACGCGTTCGCGATGTTCTTTCTTTCAGCCGTGAAGAAGCTATAAAGCTTGGTAATGAGTCTATTGGAGTAGAACATTTATTTCTCGGAATACTCAGGGAAGGAAAAGGTATTGCCTTTCATCTTATGGCTGAAATGGGCATAGATTTAAGTAAAATTAAAAAAATAATTGAGAAATCGATAAAAAACGAAGATAGACATATTCCTCCACAGGAAGGCATTCCCTTTGTTCGGCAAGCTGAAAGGACTATCAAATTAACTTATTTGGAAGCTAAACTTTTTAAAAGTGAGTTAGTGGGTACCGAGCATCTCTTGTTGGCTATTTTAAAGAATGAAGAAAATTTGGTGACTCGCTTATTGGAAAGTAATGGATTAAACTATAAAAAGGCTGCCGATGAATTGAGTCAGTTTTATAATACTTCTCGAACAGAAGATAAACCACCTGAATTATTTACGAGTGAATTAGAAGATGGTCCTTCAGATATGCCGGAATACGGAAAAGAAAATCCTAAATCCTCTAAGAAATCTGGAGAGATAAAATCGACTACTCCTGTTTTGGATAATTTCGGTAGAGACTTGACACGCCAAGCAGAGGAGAATTTATTAGATCCTATCATAGGACGTGATAAAGAATTGGAACGTATAGCTCAAATTTTAAGTCGAAGGAAAAAGAACAATCCAATTTTGATTGGTGAGCCTGGTGTGGGTAAATCGGCAATTGCCGAAGGATTAGCTTCTCGAATTGTAAATAGACACGTTTCCAGAGCACTATTTGGAAAGCGAATATTCACCTTGGATTTGGCTTCTATTGTTGCTGGAACGAAATATCGTGGCCAGTTTGAAGAACGTATGAAAGCCATTTTAAATGAGCTTGAAAAACATCCGGAAATCATTCTCTTCATCGATGAAATTCATACGATTGTTGGTGCCGGTAATGCCTCCGGATCGCTGGATGCTTCTAATATGTTTAAACCGGCTCTTGCACGTGGCGATATTCAATGTATTGGAGCTACTACTCTCGATGAATACCGTACACATATTGAAAAAGATGGGGCTCTCGAGCGTAGATTCCAGAAAATTATTGTAGAAGCAACCAGTCCTGATGAAACAATAAGCATTTTACAAAACATTAAGGAGCGCTATGAGGATCATCATTTGGTAAAATATACCGATGAAGCATTGAAAGCTTGCGTTCTATTGACCAATCGCTATATGAGTGATCGTCATTTGCCTGATAAAGCCATTGATGCGCTGGACGAGGCAGGAGCTCGTGTTCATATCACTCATATGCATGTCCCTCAAAATATTATTGATATTGAAGGTAATATTGAACTTGTAAAAGCACAAAAGAAGGAAGCCATTGCAAAGCAAAAATTTGAGTTAGCTGCTGAGCTCCGTGATAGCGAAAGAAAACTCAATGTAGAATTGGTTAAATCAAAACGTGAGTGGGAAGAAAATGCCAAAATTAATCGCGAAATTGTTGGTGAAGAGGAAGTTGCTCAGGTAGTAGCTATGATGACTGGCGTTCCTGTTCAACGTATAGCACAAAATGAAAGCGATAAATTAATGAGCATGGAGGATGATTTAGCCGCTTCCGTTATTGGACAGGGTGCTGCTATTAAAAAGGTTGTAAAAGCAATTCGCCGAAACCGTGCCGGATTGAAAGATCCAAATAAGCCCATTGGAACATTTATTTTTCTGGGACCTACCGGAGTCGGAAAAACCTATTTAGCTAAAATGTTGGCGCAAAACATGTTTGATTCTGCCGATACTTTGATCCGTATCGATATGAGTGAATACATGGAGAAATTTGCAGTTTCTCGCCTAGTTGGTGCGCCTCCCGGTTATGTTGGTTATGAAGAAGGCGGTCAGTTGACGGAAAAGGTACGTAGAAAGCCCTACTCTATTATTCTGTTAGATGAAATTGAAAAAGCACATCCCGATATTTTCCATTTATTACTACAAGTTTTAGATGATGGACAATTAACCGATAGTTTTGGACGTAAGGTGGATTTCAAAAATACCATCGTCATTATGACTTCCAATATTGGTTCGCGTCAATTGAAAGATTTTGGTAGTGGTGTAGGTTTTAATACTTCTTCAAGATTGAATAGTAAATCGGCTGCTACTGCTGGAGTGATTGAGAATGCACTTAAGCGTGCTTTTGCACCGGAATTCTTAAATAGAATTGATGATGTAATTATTTTTGAAAACCTAGAAAGAGAGGATATTCATAAAATCATCGATATTGAGTTAAAAGGATTGTATTCTCGCATTTCGCAGATGGGCTATAAAGTTGTAGTAACCAAAAAAGCCAAAGATTTTTTGTTGGAAAAAGGTTGGGATCCACATTTTGGTGCAAGGCCTCTTAAACGAGCAATTCAGAAATACATTGAAGATGAATTAGCAGAAGAAATTATCAATACGAAACTTTCAGAAGGTGATTTAATCAAAGTTGATTATGATAAAAAAACCGATCTTTTAAAAGTCAAGATAACGAAACCTGCCTCAAAAAAAACATCTAAATAAATATTTAATAACCTGCATCTCAAATGCAGGTTTTTTTTATTAAGAGAAACTTCTTTTTATTCTGAAAATTACGAGGATAGATAATCCTAAATAAAGTATAGCTTTTGCAATGAATTTAGGTGTAACAACTACATTAAATTGTATTTTTACAGCTTATATAAACAACTATGGAACTAATAACAGACTGGACTGAAAAGAAACATAATCTATTGAAATATACGATTGAAAAACTGATGCCCGCAAATCAAATATTTGGTAT
>JAGGUP010000162.1 GCA_021158405.1 Bacteroidales bacterium | reverse complement strand
GCACAGAACATAAGCAACGTTAATGTCAGTAAACTGAGCGATACTCAGATCCAAAAAGTAATCGATGAGGCTCAAAGTCGTGGACTTACTATTGATCAAGCTATTGTTTTAGCTGAAACCAGAGGAGCGTCCTCTACACAAATCAATGATCTTAGACGCCGTATTTCTGAATTACAAAGTGGAAAAATGCAGACAGCAGTTGGTTCCAAAGACGAAAGTCCCCTGTCAGCTATGCTCATTGGTGATCCCTTATCAGAAAAGAAAGCATTTAAGGCAACGGAAAAAAACAAAAAGATTTTTGGTTACAATTTATTCAACAATGAAAATCTAACTTTCGAGCCATCAGTAAATATTGCCACTTCGGCGAACTATGTCATAGGCATCGGAGATGAGTTATTGATTAATGTTTGGGGAGCAAGTCAGCAAACCTATCAACTAACTGTTGAACAAAATGGCGCTATTCAAATCATGGATTTAGGACCTATCTATATCAGTGGTATGAGTTTTGAAAATGCTAAAAATCGAATAAAAAAGCGCTTGACTGCGATATACGCGGGAATGAGTGGTAACAAACCCAATACGTGGTCAGAAGTGAGTATGGCAAGCCTACGCTCTATTAAAATCAATGTTATTGGAGAAGTTAATATACCAGGCACTTATGATCTTCCCTCTACAGCTACCGCTTTCAACGCATTATATTTTTCAGGAGGGCCAAATGAAAATGGTTCCTTCCGAAATATTAAATTAATCCGCGACGGGAAAACATTCCAAATCATTGATGTTTACGATTTTTTGATAAATGGAAATACCAAAAGTAACATTCAATTGAGAGATCAGGATATACTTTTTATTCCAACCTATGACAAAAAAGTAGAAGTTTCAGGTCGATTTAAACGAAACGGATACTTCGAATTAGCAGGAAAGGAAACCTTATCTGATCTTATTCGCTATGCCGGTAATTTTAGTGAAGGTGCTTATAAGCATCGCCTTTCAGTAATCAAATTTACGGATAAGGAAATGAAAATGGCTGATGTTGAAATGTCTGAATTTGCTGTTTATGTTCCAGATAATGGCGATATCATTAAAGCAGATAGTATTGTTAACCGATATTTAAATCGAGTAAGTATCAATGGAGCTGTTTATCATCCGGGTAATTATGAACTTACAAAAGACCTTACCCTCTCCAAATTAATTAAAAAAGCAGAAGGAGTTAAAGAAGAAGTTTATTCAAACAGAGGATTGATCATTCGTGAAATGAAGAATAGAATGACGGAATTAATTGCTTTTAATGTAGATAGCGTTTTAACGGGCAAATCAGATTTTCAGTTGAAAAAAGAAGATATCATTCAAATTACGGATATTTTTTCAATGAAACAGAAGCAATTTGTTAATCTTATCGGAGAAGTACAAAAGCCTGGACAATTTCCATACCATGAAAACATGACTATAAAAGATATAATCTATCTGGCAGAAGGTTTCACCGAAGCCGCTTCAGAGTCGTTTATCGAGGTTTCACGGCGTCACGATTATGAAGAAGCATCATCAGAAACCGATGAAATGGTAGAAGTTCATACCCTGAACATCAACCGAGATCTGAAGCTGGATACTGAAGATGAATCTTTTGTTCTCAAACCCTTTGACAATATTTATGTACGACGTGCGCCTTCCTATTATGCTCAGCAAACTGTTAGTATTTCGGGAGAAGTGCTTTACCCCGGTTCCTATAGTATCAAATCGAAAACAGAACGTGTTTCAGATTTACTTAAACGAGCAGGAGGTTTGGCAAAATTCGCCTATGTTAAAGGAGCTACTCTCCATCGTAGCTATAAAATACAGGGGATAGATATTCCTAATGATAGCGCATTAAAGGATGCAAGCCTGTATGAAAAATCCATTAGAGAAGCTCAAGCTAATTTAGTAGAGTTAAAGTTGGAAGATATTCTTCTAAATCCGGGCTCTGTCTATGATTTTATCCTCAAAGAAGGAGACAAGATAAACATTCCCATAAAAATGGAAGAAGTCAGAGTATTGGGAGAAGTCTTAAATTCCACGGGCCTTGTCTATGAAGGAGGAAGAGGTGTAAAATACTATATCAATAAATCAGGAGGTCTTAATCAGCAAGCCAAGAAATCAAGAATCTATGTCTTGTATGCAAACGGGACGACTCAAACCACAAAAAACGGATTATTTTTTAAAAATTACCCAAAAGTAGAACCCGGTTGCCAAATCATTATTCCTGCAAAACCGGAGCGTACACAACAAGATATCACCGGAAAAATATTGGGCTATACTTCAACGGTAGCTTCTCTGGCGATAGCACTTGCGGCGATATTTAAGTAGGAAAGCTGTAGCGTAGCGTGCCAAGGGCAGGGAGCAAGGAGCAAAGCGCAGAGAGCAGAGCGCAAAGTGCAGAGCGCAGGGCGCAAAGAGCAGAGCGCAGGGAGCAGAGCGCAGAGAGCAAAGCGACAAGGAGATATTTTGACTTTTGACATGCAGATATTTGACTTTTAGACCTTCAGACCTTTGATATTAAAACGAAACAAAATAAGACAAACAGTGTACCATACATAAAGTGTCTTAAGAAATATAGAATGAAACATGATGTAGATCTGATACAAGAAGAATATGCATTGCTTTGGATTACACTTTAAATCCATTTGATATGGAAAAGATAATAAAGTATAAAAACATCGAATCAAAAATTATTGAAATAGGAGGACAGAAGATTCTTTTGGATTTTGAAGTTGCGGAACTATATGGGGTAGAAACAAAAAGAATCAATGAAGCCGTTAAGAATAATACTGATAAATTTCCTGAAAATTATATTCTAGAGCTATCAGAAGAAGAAGTAAAATCTTTAAAGTCGAAAATTTCGACCTTAAAAAGTAAAGGGCGTGGACAGCATAGTAAATACATCCCCAAAGCCTTTACCGAAAAAGGGTTGTATATGTTGGCTACAATACTGAAAAGCCAAAGAGCCACGCAAAGAAATTAAGGAGCAGAGCGCAGGGGCGAAAAGAGGAGAAGAGGAGAGCTGGCGATGGGGCGAAAAGGAGACTGGGAGACAAGGAGACAAGGAGAACTGGCGAAGGAGCGAGCTGGCGAAGAGGCGACTAAGAGACAAGGAGAACTGGCGAGGGAAGAAAAAATGATACAAAATAAATTATGTCAATAATAAATTCAGCAAGGGAATTAGAGGTTTATAAATTAGCCTATAAATCCGCGATGGAGATTTTTTACCTGACCAAGTCTTATCCCACTGAAGAAAAATATGATTTGGTTAGTCAGATTTACCCCGTCAAATAACTCAATATTTTTTAGGATGTATTATTATGTCTATATTCTTCAAAGCGAACTTGATTTTAAATTTTACACAGGGTATACTAAAAATATTGAATTAAGATTTGAGCAGCACCAGAAAGGAATGGTTAAATCTACAAAAAACAGAAGGCCCTTCAAATTAATATATTTCGAAGCCTGTTTGAATCAACAAGATGCAACTCATAGAGAGAAATATTTAAAAACCCATTACGGAAAAATGTTTCTCAAAAACAGGCTTGCTAAGTGGATTTTACAAAGTAAATAATCCACATGCTCAAATCTTATTTGACAGGGTAAAGATCATCTAGATCTGTAACCGCTAACTTAATTGAGTCTTGGAGACGAAGAAGATACCCTAAAAATTTTGTGTATAAACTGAACGATTCAGAGACGGAAGCTGACGAAACAATGTATTGGCTGGATGTTTCCTACGACTGTAAATATATCGATAAAAAAACGCGCGACTCTTTATACGATCAATATGATCATATTATTGCAATGCTAGTTAAAATGATAAATAATCCCGAAAAATGGAAGCTGTAAAATAAGAGCTTAATAGAATGCTCGGCTTTGATTTGGTGAGTATTATTATATTTAACAATCCCCAATTCGCCAGCTCACCTCATCGCCTTCCGATTCCGATAGCTATCGGGACTATCGGAATTGCCAAGTCTCCAACTCGCAGTTTCGCCAGTTCGCCAACTCGCAGTTTCGCTCTTTGCGCTTTGCTCTTTGCCCTTTGCCCCAACCCTAAAGGGAGGAATTGATTTTTACAAACCCACAACGAATGACGCGCGAAGCGCTAATTACGCCGCAGGCATCTACACACGAAGCGCTTTCCGTCCGTAGGACATATTATGTCGAAAGCACTTTACGCGCGGCAAATTCCGTCACCCTGAGCTGAATAG
>JAGGUP010000155.1 GCA_021158405.1 Bacteroidales bacterium | reverse complement strand
TGCATTGCAAAAGGTAAAGAAGCAAAGAAATTTGAGTTTGGAAATAAATCGGGAATTGTTTTAACCAAAACCACAAAAATTGTAGTTGGTGCCATAGCCTTTGAAAACAATCCTTACGATGGGCATACACTCGAAGAACATCTAAAACAAACAGAATATTTAACTGGAAGAATGCCTAAAATTGGGATTGTAGATAGAGGTTATCGAGGAAAAAAGAATATTAATGGTACTGAAATAATATCATCATCAGCGCCTAAAAAAGGAAGCTCTCAATACGAAAAACAAGAAAACGCTTTAGAGCCCGAGCAGAAATTGAGCCTATTATTGGTCATATTAAACACGACCACAGAATGTTAAAAAATTATCTTAAAGGTACAATTGGCGATCAATTGAATACGCTTTTAGCTGGAACAGGGTTTAATTTAAAGAAAATGCTCAATAGAATTAAAGAGCAAATTCTTTTTGCCTTATTTCAAATTCTAATTTTTTGTAAACGATTTATTTTTAAATTTAAACTCTCAATAAATCTGACTTTTTAAGGTTTGACTATTTATACCCTGTACAAAATCCATATTTGTATCGTTTAATTATACTATAAAGATACTAATAATCAGTCAGATACACCTGTTAATAAGTGTTGGTTTTATCAACAATTGGAAAGTTTTTTTTATTTTCTTGGAAATTGGAGGTTATTGCGCAGTCTGACGGTTAATATATGAGGCCTTGGGTGTTTTGAAACATATAACTTTCATTCTACTATGCCGTTTATCTATTTTCGAAAGCATATTTAAAAGATGTTGCGCTAGTTCCATACCCTAAAACTACAAAAAATATCCGGTTTATTTTGTAAAATGAGCTATATATTTAAACGTTTGCAACAAATGGCCATAAAATAAAGAGGGTTTTATTTCTTAAAAAGTAGTTGGACAGAATAAATGTTTAAAACGCGTTTAGCATTATCCTGATGTCGTATTTTTCCGTACATTTGCTCCCTTAATTTTTTACAAATGATAGAGATAATAGACAAAGTAACCAATACTGAAGTATTAGACAAGGCTGTAAAACGCTACCGCGAAAAAGGAATTATTCTTCCAACTTTTAAACAAATGGAAGATCCAACTTTAATTCCCGAGAAAATTGTTAAACAGTTAAAATCTATAGGTTTATGGGATAATCATCCACTAAACTTATTTCGTATTACTTGGAAAAATGAGCCTGTTGAGACAGGTGGTGGTTTTAGTGGTGTTAATTATCTTGAGATACCAAAGGAAATTAGTGGTGTAGATGCTAAAATAGTAATGATTTTAGGAAAATATTTTCCTACCGGTGCTCATAAAGTGGGTGCTGCTTATGGTTGTTTAGCTCCTCGTATTATTACCGGACAATTCGATCCAACTTATCATAAAGCAGTTTGGCCATCAACCGGAAATTATTGTCGTGGTGGTGCTTTCGATTCCTATTTGATGGATGTTACTGCCGTGGCTATCTTGCCGGAAGAAATGAGTAAAGAGCGATTTACCTGGCTTGAAGATATTGGTGCAGAGGTTATTGCAACTCCTGGTTGCGAATCGAACGTAAAAGAAATTTACGATAAATGCTGGGATATTCGTCGCAATCGTAAAGATGCCATTATTTTTAATCAATTCGATGAATTTGGAAATTCTGCTTGGCACTATAATGTAACCGGAAAAGCTATTCAGGAAGTGTATGATGGAATAAAAACAGACTCATCTCGTTTTTCTGCTTATGTTTCGGCAACAGGTTCTGCAGGTACAATAGCTGCGGGAGATTATTTAAGAACACTTAATCCTCAAGTGCAAGTAGTTGCTTCAGAGGCACTTCAATGCCCTACTTTGCTTAGAAATGGTTTTGGTGGACATCGAATTGAAGGTATAGGTGATAAACATGTACCTTGGATTCATAACGTTAGAAATACGAATGCTGTAACGGCAATTGATGATGAACATACTATGCGTTTGCTTCGTTTATTTAATGAAGAAGAAGGAAAAGCGTATTTAAAAGCTAAAGGGATAGATCCTGAATTGGTTGATAAATTATATTTATTGGGGATTAGCAGTATTGGGAATTTGCTTTCAGCAATTAAGACAGCGAAGTATTTTGAATATGATAAAGATGATGTTATTTTCACCGTTGCTACTGATTCTGCGGAGATGTACGAAAGTAGGATAGAAGAGCAAAAGATAGAAAAGGGAGATTATAGTCAGATGCAAGCCGCACTCGATTATGAGAGTGTTATCATGGAGCAGAGTACAGATCATATGAAAGAATTAAATTATCAGGATCAAAAAGCGATTCATAATTTAAAATATTTCACTTGGATTGAACAGCAAGAAAAACCTTTGGAAGAATTGAATCAGATGTGGTACGACAGACATATTTGGGATAAAGTATTCCATCAACCCGATCGTTGGGATGAGCTAATTGAAGAGTTTAATGATCGTACAGGATTATTGAAGTAAATTTTATCGGCGCATAATTCCAAAGAAAAGGATACGAACGACATAGTCAATACGTTTTTCTAAATTTCGTTTTTCACCTTTTATTAATAGAGGAGTTTCTAAGCCTTTAATAGCGGTTACGAGTGCAATAGCGGCTAATTCGGAATCTTGAATAGAGAATTCACGGCTTTTAATACCTTCATTCAGAATATTTTGAAGAATGCCAATCTCTCTTTTATGATATTTATTTCGCAATTCCACGATAAAATCAAGCTGATGCAATGATTCGCTTTTCATTACCGTGTAGAAATTAGTCAGTTCACGAATTTTATTTAAACGTGTGAGAACATAAAGTCTAAACTTCTCACTAGCAGGAACAGGCTTTTCAATCTGACTTAAGATATTGTCGAATAACATATTAGATTCTGTATCAACCACCGCTTCGTAAATTTCTTCTTTACTTTTAAAATAATAGTAAATAGAGCTTTTTCCCTTGCGAGCACCTTCAGCAATATCGTCCATAGTGGTCTTTTTATAACCATACTGACTAAAAACATTGCGTGCAACCTCAATAATTAATCCTTTGACTTTTAATTTATTGGCCATTTTATTCAGTTTTTCGACTAATAGAATTTTAAAGTCCAAAAATAGGAATATCCTGATTTAAAACAAAGTAATTTAAAAAATAATAGGAGATTGATTATTTGCCTATGAATTGATCTAAATTAGTCGCAATACTCAAATAATTTGGCGAGGGTGCTAAATGTTGTGAATTGTGGGCATAATTGAATTGGAATTTATAAATATGAAGGCCAAAACCCCACGAGAAGCCAACGGTGGAAAGTTTGGTGGGTATTGACATCTCTTTGCGTTTTAGGTAGTTATATCCAATTCTTATACTTAAGGCTTTCATGGGTTTTATCTCTGCACCCAGAATAATATGTCGCATTAATTTATCAGCAAATGCATCGATAGTTGATGCCTGATTAGAGGTTTCGTTGTCAATAAATGTATCGGATTGATTAGCAGATGAATCGACATAAGTTAAATCCCATCGTTGTAGATTAGTAAGCAAAACAGAAAAACGAAGTGGAAGATGCGCTAATTCTTTCGAAAATCCTGCCTGAATTTCAAATGGCAGTGGTTCTTGGGTATTTGGGGTGTAAGTTTTGATTTGCGTTCCAATATTTTTGAAGATGATGCTTGAGCTTATTTTGCTTGCCGGAAACAAATAGGTTGCTGCCACATCAACTGCCAGACCAAATGAATTATATGATTCATAGGCAGAATAAAGTCCTTTTAAATTAGCACCGATAAAAAAATTGGCATTCAAAGCACGGCCCCAGCCAATGTTTAGGGCATAATCGCTAGCCGTAAAATTCCCCAATCGTTCGCCGGTTTCAGTAGCATAGTCAAAATCTCCGTAATTCATAAACTGCATACTGGCAACAAAAGCTCCTAATTTTTCAATCGTGCGACCATAACTCACTGATCCATAATTTATATCGGAAAAATAATCGACAAAATTAAGCTCAAGCTGATTGTGCATTTCACTCGAAATTAGCGAAGGATTACTCAAAGCCAAACTAATATCATTATCATAAACACTTAGAAAAGTACCGCCCATTGCAATACTTCTGGCCGAAAAAGGTAAGTTTAGGAATGCATAAGTTGTTCCCGATTCGCTTTGCGAAAATCCAAATAAGGGGAGGAAAAGAAAAACAAAGAAGAAACGAGTAATATTATTTTGCACTATAATCTACGGTTAAAATTAATGAACGAAAGTTCAGTTATTAAATTGTTTGAACACCATTAGCGTACAAAGATAAAAATCCCATAATAAGACACGACAGATAAAGTAAAAAAAGAGTGAGCTCTTTGCGCTTAAAACGAATTAAAGTACATTTGTATAAAGAAAGATTTATGGCTAAGATTTTAGTAATAGACGACGAGCGGAGTATTCGGAATGCAATTAAGGAGATTTTGGAGTTTGAAAAATATGAAGTTTCATTAGCTGCTGACGGGAATGAAGGCCTTGCAATGATAGAGCAAAGTATGTTTGATGTCATTCTCTGTGATGTAAAAATGCCCGGCAAAGATGGTATTGAAGTCTTGCAAGAAGCCATGAAAATAACGGATACTCCATTTATTGTAATTTCTGGTCATGGCAACATTGAGCTGGCGGTTGAAGCTATCAAAAAAGGAGCTTATGATTATATTGCTAAACCTTTGGATTTAAATCGTTTATTAATAGCTCTTCGCAATGCCATGGAAAAAGGTAAGCTCGAAGTTGAAGCGAAGAAATTACGAAAAAAGATAAGTACGAAGTACAAAATGATTGGGGAATCGGATTCTATAAATCAAGTTCGTGGCTTAATAGAGAAAGTTGGACCAACACATGCTAGAATCTTTATTATGGGTGAAAACGGCACAGGAAAAGAGTTGGTTGCGCGGGCAATTCATGAGGCAAGTGATCGGGCTAAATCAGCGTTTATAGAAGTGAATTGTGCAGCTATTCCCTCTGAGTTAATCGAAAGTCAGTTGTTTGGTCATGAAAAAGGTTCGTTTACTTCGGCAATAAAACAACGTAAAGGCGATTTTGAATTGGCAAATGGAGGGACTTTATTCCTGGATGAAATTGGAGATATGAGCCTTTCGGCGCAAGCAAAGGTATTGCGTGCCTTACAAGAAAATAAAATTGTTCGAGTAGGCGGAGAGAAAGAAATCCCAGTGGATGTGCGAATTATTGCTGCTACAAATAAGAAAATTAAAGAAGAGATAGCAAATAATAATTTTCGCGAGGATTTATACCATCGTCTGAGTGTTATTTTGCTTGAGGTCCCTCCATTACGAAAGCGTAAAGAGGATATTCCTATACTGGTAGATTATTTTCTTGCAGAAATAGCAGATGCGCATGGAAAGAAGAAAACAGAAATTGATAAAAAAGCCTTAGAAAAACTGCAAGACAAACCTTGGACTGGGAATATTCGCGAATTACGCAATGTGGTTGAGCGTCTGGTTATCTTAGCAGGAAATAAAATTGAGGTGAGCGATATTGAAGCTTATGTTTAAACTCCATTTAATATGCTTTGAAGAATGGGTCGCAAACCGGCAAAAAAGAATTCGACAGCGATAACCATTACTATAAGTCCCATAAGTTTCAGCATTATTTTATTTCCTGTTTCACCTAAGAACTTGGTTATTTTAGATCCTCCTAAATAGATCAAAAGTGTGAGTAGCATCGTGAACACAATGGTGCCAATCAAGATTGCTTTTAAAACAAAACTGGGTGAATCTTCCATCAAGACAATGGAATTGGTAATTGCCCCGGGGCCTGCAATCATGGGTATTCCAAGCGGAGTGACAGAGATATCATTCACATACTCATCCACATTTTCTTGTGGAATACTTTTAAATGAACTAAAACGAGCATTGAGCATATCATATCCCATCACAAAAAAGATAATCCCTCCTACAATTCTGAAACTATTTACGGAAATACCAAAGAAATCGAAAAGCATTTGACCACTAAAAGCGAATATAAGCAAAGTAATAAAGGCTGTTGCTACTGCTTTAAGAGCCGTTTTTGTTTTCTCAGCTTTACTTAAATTTGAAGTCATAGTTAAAAAAACAGGCATCGACCCCAATGGATTTATGAGCGTAAAAAAGGAAGTGAAATACAACAATCCAACGGTTAGCAATTCATGCGTATTATTCATGACTATTTTTTTTGCAAAAATAGCAAATAAAAAAACGTAGAATAGCTCTAAAATTAAATGTATAAACAATCGAATTTAAGCGACATAAAGAAAAATCAGGAATATGCAATTTTTCATTTGAGAATTTAAAGATTTTTATATCTTTGCACCGCTAAAAACAACGGTCCGTTCGTCTAGGGGTTAGGACGCCAGGTTTTCATCCTGGTAACAGGGGTTCGATTCCCCTACGGACTACAGCAAAGTTCTATCAAATATTGGTTTGTTTGTCTTGGCTTAGTCCCGATCCCGATAGCTATCGGGATATCGGAAGCAAAGTTTTCATCATTAAATTGATAAAAATTAAGACTCTCAAACGGAAATGCCAATAAAAATGGTCCGTTCGTCTAGGGGTTAGGACGCCAGGTTTTCATCCTGGTAACAGGGGTCCGATTCCCCTACGGACTACAATTCTAAACTCGTTCTCTATTTGGGGACGGGTTTTTTTCTTTTCAGCCTTTTTATTGTCTTTGATTGCTTTACCTTTGTGAAAACGAATTGAAGCATGTTTGTAATATTTGGATTAGCTGGAAGTAAACCAGAAATAACCGTAAGCACAGAATATCTCAACTGTCCCAACTGTCATAATCAGCGATTTTGGAACCTCATTCACGAACGTACCAATTTTTCGCTGTTCTTTATGCCTGTATTTCCTATTAAAAATAAATATTTTAAGGCCTGCCCAATTTGTAATTATGGACAGGAACTGTCTAAAGAAAAATATCTCGAACTTCTAAATAAAACCAATGGCAACTAGACGAAAATTTCTGCACAATCTTGGACTAGGTTCTGCAGCATTATTGACTGCACCTAAACTTTTTGCAAATCAAGAAATTGAAAAAAGGATTATTAAGAATCAATTTCTGCCTCCCATTGTGATTTCCACTTGGAGTCATGGAATTCCAGCTAATACTGAAGCCATACGCGTTTTAAAAAAGGGAGATAGCGCATTAAATGCTGTCGAAAAAGGAGTTCGTGTAGTTGAAGCTGACCCTGATAATCATTCTGTAGGTATTGGAGGTTTTCCCGATGCCAGTGGACATGTTACTCTGGATGCTTCCATTATGGATCATAAAGGACAAGCAGGTGCCGTTTGCTATCTGGAAGATATTGTTCATCCCATTTCGGTAGCTCGAAAAGTTATGGAAGAAACGCCTCATGTGATGTTATCCGGAGTTGGCGCCTTGGAATTTGCTATAAAACAAGGTTTTGATCGCCAAAAGTTACTCACCCCTAAAATGGAAAAGATTTGGTGCAAATGGGCAGAAACGGCAGAGTATAAACCCGAGGTGAATTTTGAAAATCATGATACGATAGGCTTATTGGCTTTAGATAAGAAAAAGCATTTGGCAGGTGCTTGTACTACCAGTGGTATGGCTTATAAATTACCCGGAAGAGTGGGAGACAGTCCGATTATTGGTGCCGGATTGTTTGTTGATGGAGAAGTAGGAGCAGCTACAGCAACTGGTATGGGAGAGCTGATGATGAAAACGGTAGGTTCTTTCCTTATCGTTGAGCTGATACGTAATGGATATTCCGCTCAAGAAGCCTGCGAAATAGCGATTAAAAGAATCTGGGATCGCTATAGCGATGATCAGGATAGCAAATATTTTCAAGTTGGTTATCTTGCGCTTAGTAAAGATGGTGATATTGGCGCCTATGCTATTTTGCCTGGCTTTCAGTACGCATTAGCCGTTAATGGCGAGAATATTTTAGTTGATTCGGATTGTTTAATAAAAGAATAGTATGAAACGAGCATAATTAAAAACTCATAAAAGCAGGATTATTTTAATTTGCGACTTCTCCCGAAAAATCGGGACAGGCTATATGACCAAAATATAAAATTATAAACATATGAAAAAGTTTAGCCAGTTTCTAACTGCAGCAATTATTTTACTTATTGTTTCGTCTTGTCAAAACAAATTCAATTCCCTAACGGATTATAGCGTTATCCCTCAACCATATAGTCTGAGAGAAGGTTCTCAAGCCTTTACTTTAAATGGGGAGACGAGGATATTAATAAGTGGAGATAATATTGAAGGAAGTGCAAAAGTTTTGCAAGAATATATTCAAGAATTAGCTGAATTAAAACTTGATATCGTATTGCAAGAGGAAGCAAAAAGTCTGCAAAATGTGATCTTGCTGTCTATTATAAGTCAGGAAAAGCGTTTGGGAACTGAAGGTTATCGTATGCAGGTGGATAGAGATAAAGTTTTAATTACATCTAATGATGTTGATGGTGTTTTTTATGGTGTTCAAACCTTGTTTCAATTATTTGAATTACAAGATTTAAATAATGAAAATACAAATTTAATCGTTCCTGCCATTCGTGTTTGGGACGAACCTTGTTTTCCGTATCGCGGAATGCATTTGGATGTTTGTCGCCATTTTTTTAATGTGGAATTCATCAAGCATTACCTCGATTTAATGGCTTATTATAAATTCAACACGTTTCATTGGCATTTAACAGAAGATCAAGGCTGGCGCATCGAAATTAAAAAATACCCAAAACTTACGGAAGTTGGTGCTTGGCGGTTAGAAAAGGATGGCAGTCGTTATGGTGGTTTTTATACTCAGGAAGACATAAAAGAAGTGGTGGCTTACGCCGAAAAATTACATATCACTATTATCCCTGAAATTGAAATGCCCGGTCATAGTCGTGCGGCTATAGCTGCTTATCCTGAGCTATCTTGTACAGGAAAGACTTTGGAGGTTCCAAATAATTGGGGTGTTTTTGAAGATATTTACTGTGCGGGAAATGATAAAACTTTTACATTTATTGAAGATGTTCTGGATGAGGTAATTGATTTATTTCCTGGTGATTATATTCATATTGGCGGTGATGAAGCTCCAAAAAATCGTTGGGAAGTATGTGAGAAATGCCAGGCTAGAATGAAAGAAGAGGGTTTGAAGGATGAACACGAATTGCAAAGCTATTTTATCAAAAGAATAGATGCTTATTTAACTTCCAAAGGAAAAAAATTAATGGGCTGGGATGAAATTTTAGAAGGTGGTTTAGCAGAAAATGCAACGGTAATGTCGTGGAGAGGGTTGGATGGTGGAATTGCTGCTGCTCGTCAGGGAAATCAAGTCGTTATGACTCCGGGAACGCATTGCTATTTCGACCATTATCAAGCCGATAGAGCCTTCGAGCCTAAAGCAATAGGAGGATATACATCACTTAAAAAAGTATATGATTTCGAACCTGTTCCTGAAGATTTATTTACGGAGCAAAAAGTTTTAATTCTAGGTGCTCAAGGCAATGTTTGGACCGAATATATGGAAACAGAAGATTATGTGGAATATATGATTCTTCCTCGTATGCTTGCTCTTTCTGAAGTGCTTTGGGGATCAAAAAAGAATAAGAATTGGGAGGCTTTTCAAATAAGATTACAAGATCACTTTAAACTGTTTGATAAAAAAGGATTTCGTTATTCTAAAGGGACTTATCGCTTGAGTTTTGAGACAACATTTGATAGTATAGAGAATCAAAAAAATATCGAGATTTCTTCAGAACAGTTTAAACCTCAAATATATTATACTTTGAATGGAATATTGCCAGACACGGGTGCAATATTGTATCAGGGAGCAATTAAAGTCTCGGCGCAGGATAGTCTTATCCGTGCCGGAATATTTGAAAATGGAAAATTGATGCAGGCTGCAAGCAAAATGGTTATTAACGGAAAGTAATTTTTATATTTTCAATAATCATATTTCCATAGAAATGTTTTTATAAACTTTTCTTCATTTTCCCCAGAATAAATTTATTATAGAGAAACAAAGCAATAATTGTTGCAATTCCGATGGCGCTAAATAATACCCATATCTGATAAGGGTGATAGGCATCCCAAAGAATTTGTGTTAAGCCATGTTGATCGGTATGCATTAGTTCTGCAGCTCTGTTCATATAATCATTTTGAGTGAAGTCTTTACTTATGGCTGGAATATCTAAACCTTGTTTGGCCACTTCTAATTGAGCTAAGCTGATTTTATCAGAAATAGATTGATAAACGGGTCCCGAAAAAATACCGGCAAGATAATTACCGACAGCTACAGGTAAGAAAGAGGTTCCCATATATAAAGCTTCTTTATTTTTTGGAGCAATATAGCCTACATATTCGGTAAATTTTGGAGAACTTGCCATTTCACCTATTGAGAAAATGAAAATCGCAGCTACAACATAAAAAGGATTATTGGTAGCAAAAGCTAAACCGATACCTACTGAAACAACTGCAATACCCGAAATGATACCAATGATAGGTTTTAGTTTCATCACAAGAGAAGAAACAATAATTTGAAAAAGAATAATAAAACCGGCATCTAAGTTCACCATCATCTCTGGAGCAATATTTCCTTCGCTTGTTCCAACGGCAGAAGCCAAGGCCGGTGAAAATCCACTTATCCAATTGTAAATCATTTCCGTGTTTACCCATTGATCAATAAAATTAGGCAGCGTATAAAATAATTGGTTGAACATAGTCCAAAAACCAATCATGATAATAAGGAAAAGCGATAGTTTAATATCTGCTAGAGCAGTGACGATATTTTTAATTGATTTCCAGATTGAGGCAAAAAAGGGATCTGTATTTTTAACACGATCGGGTTCTTTGTAAAAAAATAAGACTAGGATGATATTGACGAGAATGGCAGATGCAGCCATCAGGAAAACAATATGCCATCCATAAATATGGCGCAATTTTGAAGAAAATACGGGTCCAACAAAGCCGCCAATATTGACAATCATATAGAAAATCCCAAACCCAATGGAAGATGTAGATTCATCCGTAGTCTTTGTAACGGTAGCAGACACAATGGGTTTGAAAATGGCAGCTCCAAGTGCAACAAGTAAAAAGGTAGCATATACTGCGGTATAGCTTCTGAACTGGCCCATGAGATAATAACCAGCCACTAAAATAACAAAAGCAATGATGAGCATTTTCTTATATCCAAATCGATCGGCAAAAGCACCGGTAAATATGGGTAGGAAATATAAAATGGCAGTTACTGTTCCCATGATACTCCCTTTTTGAGTTTGGCTGAAGCCAAGGGCACCTGTATCCGTAGATTGCGTAAGATACAATGCTAAAACAGTGAACAAACCATACCAAGCCCAGCGTTCAAAGAGTTCCATGGAATTGGCAATCCAAAAAGTGCGAGGGAATTTTTTAAAAGTAGCAGCAACTGAACTCATACGTTTTGTTTTTTAATTCGGACAAAAATAGGGGATGCATTTTGATTTGCAAGGAAAATGCCATTTTTTGTTTTAGATTTGTGTCGATTTAAAACCAAAAAGATGCTTATTAAACTTTATCCAGATAATTTATCGCCGCGTCACTTATCTACTATTACTGAATGTTTGATGGATGGAGGAGTGATTATTTATCCCACCGATACAGTTTATGGTTTTGGCGGAAATAGTATGAGTATAAAGGCCTTGGATAAAATTGCTCGGCTCAAGGGAACTAAAAAAGAAAAAGCTGATTTTTCATTGATATTCAATGATTTAACTCATCTATCTAATTATACTCGCCCCTTTGATAAGGCTATATTTAAACTACTTAAAAAACATTTGCCAGGTCCGTTTACTTTTATTTTGGAAGCGAATAATAATGTTCCAAAATTATTTCATAATAAAAAGAAGAGTATCGGAATCCGGATTCCCAATCATCCTGTACCTATGGAAATTATAAGATTGATAGGGAATCCACTATTTTCAGCTTCCATACATGCCGATGATACTATTATTGAATATGAAACAGATCCCGAAATTATTTATGAGGAATGGGGTAATCTTGTCGATATAGTAATCGATGCCGGATTTAGTGGAAATGTTCCTTCAACTGTTGTTGATTGCAATGGCGGTGAGATAGAGATTATAAGGCAAGGCTTAGGAGAGTTGGAATATTAACTAATAGCCAGCAGCCAAATTTCATTTTACATTCCTTAACATTTTCTACACTTCCATGAAATAAAAAAAATTGTAATTTCGCAATTCATTTTAAATAGAAGCCGTGTCCGACAGCCTTGTTATTATTCCTACTTACAAAGAGAAAGAAAACATCGAAAGTATTATTCGAACTGTATTCAGCCTTTCTAAAGATTTTCATGTTCTGGTGGTTGATGATAATTCTCCCGATGGAACAGCTGCTATTGTCAAACAATTGTTGGAGGAATTTCCCGGTCAGCTTTTTATTGAAGAGCGAAAGGGTAAATTGGGACTGGGAACGGCCTATATCCATGGTTTTAAATGGGCTTTAAAACGGGAATATGATTTTATCTTTGAAATGGATGCCGATTTTTCTCATAATCCTGAAGATTTGCTGCGTTTATATCACGCTACAAAAGTCGAAGGAAATGATGTGGCTATAGGCTCGCGTTATATAACTGGTGTAAATGTTGTAAACTGGCCCATGGGTCGTGTTTTAATGTCCTATTACGCCTCGGCTTATGTTCGACTGGTTACCGGTTTATCTATTCGTGATACAACTGCCGGTTTTATGTGCTATAAGCGTAAAGTACTTGAAACGCTTTCGCTTGATGAGGTTCAACTTGTTGGTTACGGATTTCAGATTGAAATGAAATATGCAGCTTATAAATTAAATTTTAAAGTGATTGAAGTTCCCATTATATTTACTGACCGTACATTGGGAGAATCAAAAATGAATAAAAGTATTTTCCGGGAAGCTATTTTTGGTGTGATGGCCTTGCGTTTTCGGAAAATTAAAGCCAGAATATCAAATTAATTTCTTTTCTGGCTCAAAGCTTTTGTACTTTTGAAGATCAATTCAAAACAAAGCCTTATGTCGATATATCTCCTTAAAAATGCTACTCTCGTAAACGAAGGTAATCAAACAAAAGCCGATCTTCTTATTGAAAATGAGCGTATTGTTAAAATTATTTATCCCGCAGAGCAATTCGAGATTCCAGAAGATACTATCCTATTAGATTATAGCGGAAAGTATATTTTTCCGGGTGTAATCGATGATCAGGTGCATTTTCGTGATCCCGGACTTACACAAAAAGGTGATTTGGAAACAGAATCTAGAGCGGCTGTGGCTGGTGGAGTGACTTCTTTTATGGATATGCCCAATACGATACCAAATGTGTTGACTCAGGAAATACTAGAAGAAAAATACCAAGCTGCTGTCGGGCGTTCATGGGCCAATTACTCATTTTATATGGGCACTTCGAACAACAATGCAGATGAAGTTTTAAAAACCAATTCGGAGAATGTATGTGGGATAAAAATATTTTTAGGTGCTTCAACAGGCAATATGTTGGTTGATAATCAGCAAACGCTAGAAAAAATATTTGGAGAGAGTAAAATGTTGATTGCCGTGCATTGTGAGGATGAAAATACCATTCGCAAGAATTTGGAAGAAGCTAAAGCAAAATACGGCGATGATATTCCAATTTCGGAACATCCATTAATTCGTTCCGAAGAAGCTTGCTTTTTATCCAGTTCATTTGCTATAAATCTTGCTAAAAAATACAATACGCGTTTGCATGTTTTGCATCTTTCTACGGCTAAAGAAATGGATTTGTTTTCGAATGATAAACCATTGATAGAAAAAAGAATAACAGCTGAAGTCTGTATGCATCATCTCTGGTTTTCGGAGAAAGATTATGCGAAAAAAGGCAGCTTTATCAAATGGAATCCAGCCATTAAGAAACAAAGTGACACAGAAGGATTATTACGTGCACTTTTGGAAGATAAGATTGATGTAGTAGCTACCGATCATGCACCCCATACTATTGAAGAAAAAGAAAATGTATATACCAAAGCGGCTTCGGGAGGCCCGATGGTTCAACATTCGCTTGTCTTGCTGTTGGAAATGATGCATCAGGGAAAACTTAGTTTAGAAAAGGTAGTTGAAAAAATGTGTCATGCTCCTGCTCAAATGTTTCATATCAAAGAGAGAGGATTTATTAGGGAAGGTTATTTTGCTGATTTAGTCGTAGTAGATTTAAATAATAGCTGGGAAGTAATGCCGGAGAATATTCATTATAAATGCGGATGGTCACCACTTTTAGGACAACACTTCCAATCTAAAGTGGAAGCTACTTTTGTAAATGGTCAACTGGTTTATAATAAAGGCGAATTTATTTCTGCGGGGCAGGGAAAACGACTATTTTTTAATTGATCCTAATTTTTAAAGAGTATAAATCCGGTTAAAAATAAGGCGAAAATTACGAGGCCTAAAAGAATTATCCAATTAAACTGAATACTTTTTCTCCTGCTTGTATTATGTCTGAGGCATAAATTAAAATACCTTCTTCATGGCCGCCCATTACAATTATCCCTGGAATTGATTTTTCTTTTTTTAGAATATCGATTAGGCTAAAGGCCAATGTCGGAGTGCCAAATTCTCCATCTGTACCGGATGTTGGTAGTTTGTGTAAATAGCTATTCCAGAGCTCTTTATTGTGAATGTGAATAATGGAATTGACCTGAGGTAAAGTTTGATAAATAGCAGCATGTGAAAGTGATTCTGAGGAAGCGGGCAAGTTTCCAATGCAACTCAACCAATTTTTTGTCAAATCAAATTCATCAACCAATGCGAAATGAGAAGCATCTAAAACAGCTAGATTTCCTGTGGCGGAACCACTTATTACAAATTGATTTTCTTGATAGCGCATGCTAATATTTCCATAACCAATTCCGTTTGGATAACTTCCAATAAGTTTTGCTTGATATAGCTTTTGACGCCAAAAAATAAGTTCTTCCAGATCGATATTTGGCAGTGTAGCCGGAATCCAATCATAGTTAAATTTTATATAGCCTTCGTCTTTATTTGTTGTCATGTTCCGGGAATAAATTCAAAATACTTTCTTGTGTGGCTTGACAAATTCCACGTTCTGTAATTAAGCCACTAATCAATCGAGCAGGAGTAACATCAAAACTATAATTGCTCCCAACATTTTGCTCTGGTGTTATGATGATTTCAACTAATTTATCTTGATACAATCCTTCCATTCGGCTGATTTCTTTTGGATTCCGTACTTCAATAGGAATTTCTTTTAAGCCATCTTCTATTGCCCAATCGATGGTGGAAGAAGGAAGTGCAACATAAAAAGGAATAGTATTGTCTTTTGCTGCCAAGGCTTTTAAATAGGTGCCAATTTTATTCGCCACATCGCCATTTTTGCTTGTTCTGTCTGATCCAACTATAACCAGATCTACCAAGCCTTTTTGCATAAGATGTCCTCCGGTATTATCAGGAATTACAGTATGTTTCACTCCTTGCTGATCCAATTCCCAGGATGTTAAGCGCGCTCCCTGATTGCGAGGTCGGGTTTCATCAACCCAAATATGAAGTTTAATACCTTCGTTAAATGCGGCATAAATGGGAGCCGTGGCAGAACCATAATCAACAAAAGCCAACCAACCGGCATTGCAATGTGTGAGAATATTGACGGGAGCTCCATTTTTCTTTTGGCTTATCTCGCGTATTATAGAAAGACCGTGTTCCCCAATCATTCTACAAGCTTCTGCATCTTTATTTGCGATCGACTCAGCTGAT
>JAGGUP010000087.1 GCA_021158405.1 Bacteroidales bacterium | reverse complement strand
CTGACATATTAAAATCGTAATGTTGACCTGTGTGCACAATAATTTCTTCTATTTGCGGATACGATTTAAAAGCCCGATTTAAGGCAGCTGCTTTAATTATTTGTGGTCGGGCACCAACGATAGTTATGATTTTGTACATGGAATGAGTCTAGTATTACAAAATGCGAATTTAGCAAAAAATGATAAAGCATTAACCAAGCATATTTTCATCAGCAAAACTGAAATAACTATCATTTCCAAATATCAAATGATCCAAAACGGAAATCTCAAGGGTTTTTCCGGCTTGCTCAATTTTTCGGGTTAACTGTTTGTCTTGTTCACTGGGCTTTAAATTTCCCGAAGGGTGATTATGACAAAGAATGATAGAGCTGGCTTGCGCATCGAGTGCCATTTTAAAAATTTTCTTTGGATCGGCAACAGTTCCGGCTATTCCACCTTCAGAAATACGTTTTTTACTGATTATCTGATTATTGCGTTTTAAAAGTATAATCCAAAACTCTTCAAAAGAAGAATCAGCCAAATCGGCATAAAGCAACTCAAAAGCACTTCTGCTACTCGTGATTGTTTTTTGTTCCAAAGCTTCACTCGAGCGTCTGCGTCTTCCCAATTCAAGGGCGGCAATAATATTTATTGCTTTTGCTTCGCCAATGCCTTTGTACTTTATAAGATCGTTTAGGCTCTTTGTTGATAAGTTATTCAGATTGTTGCCAGTGTCTGATAAAATTCTTTGAGCGAGCTCTACCGCTGACTCATCACGGTTTCCTGAGCCAATGAGGATAGCTAAAATCTCGGCATCACTCAAACTGGATTTGCCTTTTAAAACCAATTTTTCACGTGGGCGATCTTCTTCGGCCCAATGTTTAATACTTCTTCCGAGAGAGTAGTTCATGCGATTGTCTTTTTGTGGAAATACGAAAACTTTTTTCGGTATGAATAAAGTAATCCAAAGATAATCAATGATTCTACTTATAGCAACAAAAAAAGCCATTTGTCAACTGACAAATGGCTTTTAGAGATATTTTCAAAAAAATTAAGCTAAAGAGCTAACAGCCTTAGTTAATTTTGATTTTAGATTACCAGCTTTATTCTTGTGAATAATCGAACGTTTAGCGTTTTTGTCAATCAATGACAATACAGAAGGTAATTTATCTGAAGCTTCAGTTTTGTCTGTCATACTTCTTAACTGTTTGATAGCGTTACGCATTGTGCGAGCGAAATACCTGTTTCTTAGTTTGTGATTTTCCGCTTGTCTGATTCTCTTAATTGCCGATTTATGATTCGCCATGCTTTATATTTTTATTAAATTCGATTTCTAATCCTATATTTTGGGCTGCAAAATTAATACAAAATTGCGAATTAGCAAACATTGCTTTGTTTTTTGCAAGAATATTTTTGCGTTCTGTTAATTATCCTATTATTAGATCTCTAAAGGCTCTATAATACGACTTTTATTCGTTTGTTGTTTTGATATTGAGCTATTTTTGCGTTTCCCAGTTTTAATTGTGTTTTAACATAATCTAAAAAGGCTTCTGCTATTTCAAAATCTTCAAAAACTCCAATAGTATAATAGTAGTTGAGTTTATTTTTAAACTCACTAATGGGTTCTTTTCCAACTTTATTTTGTAAAAGATACAATGGAATGGGTTGGTCATATCCGAGTGCAATTTCTATTCGATAAAGTAATTTATTGTTTAGTGTAGTTTCATTTCTTGCAAATTGACCAGATTCGGTTTGTTTTGGAATTACTTGTTTTGTGTAATGTACATTTTTGGAAATTGTCGACGTTTTGCTCTTTCGTGGCTCTGCTTTATTTAGTATCCGTTTTCCATTTTCATAATACACAATAAAGGCTTCAGTCAATCCATGAATTGTTCTGACCTTTTCTTTCAATTGCTCCGCTTCATTTCTGTTTTCAGAAGTATAGAGGTTGAAACGATACCAACCATCTGCCTGCGCAATAAATATTTCGCCTGTAATTTTATGCTTTGTTTTAAAGTTTTTCAGATCAGTAAAAGGTTTTCTTGTAGCCATTATCTGAATGCGATATATACCTTTTACAGCTTGGCTTGTCTTTTGTACTTTGGCTTTTTGTGCCTTATTTTCTTCTGATTTTGTTTTTTCTTTTTGAACAAGCAATGGAGCACTTTCTGATTGAGCAGTTTCGGGCAATTTTTCTGCGGCTAGTTTTAGATTTTGTTTTTCTTGTTCCTTATTTAATAATCCTTGATTCCATAAATCCTCAGATATTATTTCGATATAATTGGCAAACTTAATGGGGAAAATATTTCCTTTTTGATCCATTATTTCTCCTTCCACCAAAACAGGAAATGTGCCTTTTTCTATTTCGCTCAATTTTATGTGAATAGGAATAAAAGTACTGTCCTGATTCATTGGTAAAATAAACTCGTATTCGTAGCGGTAGCCAAGTTTTGTGAAGCTGACCTCTGTATTAGGTGTTGTTTGGGGGATAAAGCCACTGGGGACTAATAAGCGGAAAAATCCACTGGCAGGGATTCCGAATTTTTTAATGTTTATATTAACGTCGAATCCTAAATGTGGAGCTTGCTTTGGAACTTCAAAGTTTATAGAAAACGGATTGATTATTTCCTTTATCTTTTTTTTCTCTTTTGGCGGACTTTTCTTTTTTTTAGTTTGAAACGTTAGGCTATCGTAGGTAATTTCAAAAGAGGTATAGGGTAAGAGTTTTGGTATTGTTTTTTGTTTTCCAAAATAATAATTGATTCCCAACGAGTTGTAACTATAGCTATCATTTCCTCCCAGCGCTTTTCCATCAAGCATATCGCTCAAAACAAGTGTATAATTGCTTGTAAAATGGGTCGAAATTCGAGGCGATAGTTGATATTCAAATTGGATTCCCAGAGGGATAAATAATCCGAATTCTTTATTGGAATTTGTCCATCCCAAATTATTTATCGTGTCGTTTGTATAGATGCTTTGAAGAAGGGTTTTCCATACCATAATTCCGGCTCCACTCTCGATAAAAAAAGCAAACTTAGAATCTTTTTTATTTAAAAAATGGATGATATTGAAATGGCCTTTTAATGCGAAAGAGAGTGCTTGTGTATTAAATTCAAGGGTATCCGGAAAAATTTCTTGCGTTCCATGTAGGGAGGAAAAGTTTAATTCGGAACTAATTTTTAAAGTCGAACCAAATGATCTACCAAAGGCTAAGCTTGCGCCCGGCTGTAGTTCTTTCATTTTAAGAGCGGGCCAAAAGGCGTTGAATTTAATATCTCCCCAATACATATTTACGCCACCGTTTACACCCACAAACCATTTGTTAGTATGCACCGGGTTTGTTGTTGATTTTTGAGCATAAAGAGAAGGCATACTTCCGATTAAAAGTATAATAAATAGGAGATTATATTGTGGCCTTATTTTCACTCGATAGATATTACTCTTTTTTGGAATAAAATGTTTCCAATATTTCAAAAATAATTAAATACTGAAAGCAATAATAAGCAGAAACTCTGATGTATAAACAAAGTAATGTTAATTAAAAAGAAAGTAATCAAATCAATAGATCTATTTGTGGATTTTATATTTTCCCCTGCAGGTTTTTTTAATTGTTTTTAAAGCGTCTTTATCATCCAGTCCTTGGAATTTTGCTATTTGAAAATTAGAGCAGGCATTCGCTTTATCGTTTAACATTAAATATGATAAACCAAGGTTGTAATAATTTCGAATCCAGGCTTGTTTTTGCTGAGTATCTTTGGGTTTTATAAGAAGGGCTTTTTCAAAAGATCGTATAGCTGCGTTGTAATTTTTCTGCTGATGCAATGTGCTTCCCATCAAAGCATATATATACCAGAATTTAGTATCCGGTTTTAGTTTTAGTGCAGCTCTAAAATCGCTTAGAGCACCTTCGTAATTTTTACGTTTATAGCGAAGAGCTCCACGTTTATAAAAATCGGTAAAACTGTTGGGATCTAGAAGATTAAAATTAGTTTTTTGCACATCAGCAGCACCTAGAAAGTCGATAAATTTCTGATAAGGCACCTCAAAATAACTACTTTCAAAGAGCCTGTTTTTATTGGCGGGGAGTAAATATTTTTGATAAATACTTTCTTGATTGTACAGATTTATATAACGAAAACGGAATAATTTCTCACCATTGACTATGGTTGGCATAACGGCTAAAATCATGGTAAACTTTGACGGTTTTTCCATTTTGGCCACACGCAAAATATTGTAAGCTATTTGTGTAATCAAAAGTTTTTTATCAAAATTGATAATATCATCTGAACAAAATATATCTAAGTTTATAGCCAGAGGTTCGTTAAATAAGGAGGCCTGATTTAAAATTTCATTGAGTTTATCAGCATGGAAAACGATATAATGTGCATTTTCTGTTTTATGAAAATTCTGTCTTAGCTCAGGAAATTCAAAATATCCATCGGTATATTCATTGATTAAGACAATGTATTGTTCATCTCCGATTAAAACTTCACGAAGTTCGAGCTGTTTGAAATTTTGCCTGCCCAGTTTATACAAAGGATCAGCATTTAGGTTTTGTTCGGAACTATAGAGTAGAATTTTATTTTTTTTCCCTAACCAGCTTCCGTTATCTTGTAATACCCAGCCTGTTACGTTATTTAAAACTGCCAGAGATCCACTTATCACCGGAAGATTTGATTTTGCTCGCTCAATTTCTTGTGCCATTGAGGTCAGACTGAAAAAGACAGAAATAAGGATGATGAGTAATTTTCGCATGAGTTGTTTTGTTGAACAAATATAAAAATATTTTGCCCCATCCAATGAAGGAATGTTTTAAAAAAAAATAATTGATAGATTTGCTGCCTTATCTGAACTAAACAAAAACGAATGTTGACAGCTATTAATATTGCTTTAATTATTGGGGCATTATTTATTTACTTTTCTTTTTCGCCAAAACTGGGTGGTAAAAATCAGGAAAAGAACTTCTAAAAAAGGAATAATCCGCTAATTTTAAAGACGGAAAATTTCAAAATTTAGTTTCAACTCCAATGGCGGCTCCCTCATTTTCTACAATGAGGAAATTCTTTACAAAAGGAGAGGCGCAGTTTCCAAAAAGGATATTACACACAAAAAAATTTGTAAAGGAAGAGTTTGAGTCATTAGCACCAGAGAAGCTATTTTTCAGTTGGTTTGGGCATTCTTCTGTATTGTTAAATATAGGAGACAAGATTATTTTAATCGATCCTGTTTTTGGTAAACGTGCTTCGTTATTTTCTTTAGTAGGGCCAAAAAAATTTAATTATAGCAATTCGTATTCCATAGAACAAATGCCTCAAATTGATGCAGTGCTAATTTCACATGATCATTACGATCATCTTGAATATGAAAGTATTCTGGCATTAAAAAATAAGGCGAATAAATTTTATGTTGCTCTTGGTGTCAGGGGACATTTAGAAAAGTGGGGAGTGGCTCCGGAAAAAATAGTGGAGTTG
>JAGGUP010000134.1 GCA_021158405.1 Bacteroidales bacterium | reverse complement strand
GAGAAGCATTTATCAGGAAGCTATTGAAGCTAACAAAAAACGAGTAGATGAAAACCCTGAATACTATAAGTTAAGACAACAGATTACAGAGCATCAGTTTGGTAATTAAAACGACAATGGGGTTTTACATTTACACTAATGAAAGGGAAGGAAAATGTTTTAAGTGAAGTAAATCTAATGATGATGGTTTACAATCTCAGGAGACTTATGTCTATTTTTGATATAAACGATTTGAAAACAAGGTTAAAAAGCCTTGTATTCCAAATTATAGACCTATATGGCTTATATAAGGCTATTCTAAACACTTTTTATTTTCAAAACACTCAACAGCAAATCCGTTTTTTCACTAAATTGCAGCTTGTACACTCAAAGAGATAAAGCATAGGAAGCTTTTTTTAAATTAAATTGAAGTTTTTGCGTGAACTCCCGTTGGCAATAAGCCAGAAAAAAAACCACAGAATGTTTTGCGTTGACGTATATTATTTGTATATTTGCACGTAAATAATAATATTATGGAAACAAAATTAACATTAAGACTAAACGACAGTGTGATTGAAAGAGCAAAAATATATGCTAAAAATCAAAGAATCAGTTTATCAAAAATGATTGAATCGTATTTAGACAGTTTGACTAGAGAAAAAGTTGGTAATCATAAAAGTACTATTACGCCTCTTGTTGAAAGTTTGAGCGGTGTAATTAACCTACCATCAGACTTTGACTATAAAAATGAATATACTGACTACTTAACTGAGAAATACAAATGAAAAAACTTTTTATTGACACAAATATCGTCATAGACTTATTATCTCGAAGAGAACCTTTTTATGATGAATCAGCAAATCTTTTTTCATTAGCAGATAAGAAAATCATTGAACTTAATATTTCATCTTTGACTATTACGAATACGAATTATACATTATTACGTCAAATCAACTCTAATAAAGCAAAAGAAATTTTAAGGAAACTAAGCTTAATCGTTAATATTTTACCACTCGACGACAAAATTGTAGGCGTAGCATTGAATGATGATTCATTTAATGACTTTGAGGATGGACTTCAGTATTTTACTGCTATTGAAAATAACCAAGATATTATAATTACAAGGAATTTGAAAGACTTCAAAGCATCAAAATTACCAGTAATGACAGCAAGACAGTTTTTAGAAACATTTAAATAAGGTCAATTGCCAACAAAAAAATATAGTGCATTTGGCAGATATTGCTAAATATGAATATCTTAGCATTAAATAAAATTAGTGGTAACTTGAAAATGAAGCGTTTCAAAATCCCAAACTACGCATAGTGTGCCAAGAAACAACCACGGCAATAAACTGGTTGAATGCTGTAAATAAGATGATGGTAGGTCCATCAGGGTCGTTGTATAGGCGATGGCTCTAAACCACCTAAAGGTGCTGCAGTAAAGAGCCGTGGTATTGAGCCTTTCGGCTTTGCTCAAGACAGGCTGTTTAGGAGAATCCTGTCCGAGAGGCAGGCAGGTAAGAATAAAGGAGAGGGCATTAATCCGGTGGATTAATGAGCCAGATTGTGTGCAAGCAAAATGAACCATTGATAGCCTGTCCCGATGTTTTAATCGGGAAGGTGTCGAGAAGTGTGTACATTCAGCCAAAAGCTACGAAGTATGCGACGGAGTTAAAAATGGTATGGTAAACATATCAATTGCAGAAGCTCAAAAAATTTTCTAAAAAGAACTGTTTTCTCAAATATAATTAAAATAGACTTACTTGATTATATACCTGAAAATGGAGACTTTGAATACGAAGAAAATTACAAGACACAATCTATTTTTTGTCCAATTTTGTCTATTAAGGAACTTAAAAAGTTTAAAAAAGGGGTACATTATTTGAATAGTTAAAAATATACAGTGCATAATAACGGCTCATAAAACATGGCAATCCGTACTCGGTAGAAACGCGGGCTTTTCGTTCCCACTTTTCTGTCGGGCGACAGAATATAAGCCCAGATGGCGGAATTGGTAGACGCGCTGGTTTCAGGGACCAGTGACCGTAAGGTTGTGCAAGTTCGATCCTTGTTCTGGGTACTTTTAAAAATCGTAAACAGTTAATAAATAATCGTTTGCGATTTTTTATTTTCGCGTTGGGCAACAGGTTGGATGCAAAAATGAACTTACCCATCAAAATATTTCAGAAAATTTAGTATCTTGCTACAATAATTGTCCGGGTTTAATAAACAAAGAACAGTTAAATGGAATTATCTACGTTTGTTATTTTTCTTATTGGTTTCCTGATTGTAGCCCTTGCCGCGAATCAGATAGCCTTAGTTTTTCAAAAGATTAAGCTTCCTCTAATCACAGGATTTATTATTACAGGACTCATTGCAGGATCATCGGTATTAAATTTTATTACACCTGAAGCGATTGAAAAATTAGATTTTCTAAACCAAATTGCCTTATCCATAATTGCTTTTGCCGCAGGTTCTGAATTGTATTTGAACGAATTACGAAGTAGAATGAATAGTATTAAATGGATGACTTTAGGTCAGCTAATTATTACATTTGTCTTAAGCAGTTTAGCGATTTATTATCTTGCAAACTATATTCCTTTTATGGCAGATTTGCCATCGAAAACGAAAATCGCAATTGCCATCTTGTTTGGAACTATCTTCGTTGCTCGCTCACCCTCATCTGCTATTGCTGTTATTAATGAAATGCGTGCAAACGGACCTTTTACAAAAACTGTAATAGGGGTAACTGTAGTAATAGATGTACTCGTAATCATTTTGTTTGCTATTTCTTTCTCAATTGCTAAAGCATTTATTAATAACGAAGAAATCGGATTCCTGTTTTTGCTTATTTTGCTTTCTGAACTCCTATTGTCTATTGCCCTTGGATTAGCTTTCGGCAAGATATTTCAATTAATATTTTCGCTTAATTTTAATAAAATTGTCAAGTCAGCATTAATCATCCTAATTGGTTATTCCGTTTACCTGTTAGCCTCTTTTTTGGAAGTGCAAACAGAAGAATTACTTCATTATGGGATACGTGTAGAGCCTTTGTTAATTTGTATCGTCGCCAGTTTTTTTGTAACTAATTACACGATTCATCGAATTGAATTTTATGAATTATTAGAAAAAATAGGGCCTGTCATTTTTATTATTTTCTTCACATTAATAGGAGCTTCTTTGTCATTTCCTATATTTGTTTCTGTTTTTGGGGTAGCTATCTTACTGTTTTTAATAAGATTAATTACCATGTTTATAGGAGGCACTTTTGGTGTAGCAGCAGCCAAAGATTTAAAGCAATACACATTTATTGCATGGATGCCCTATGTAACCCAAGCCGGTGTTGCTTTAGGTTTGGTAACTATTGTTGCTCATGAATTTAAGGATTGGGGAACTGCTTTTGAAACAATCGTAATTGCAATTATTGTTATTAATCAATTAATAGGACCTCCTTTGTTCAAATGGGCAATAAATATTGTTGAAGAAAGTCATTTACGCGCCAAAAAGAAAAGCTTGGACGGCAAACAGGATGTGGTTATTATTGGCATTGAAAGTCAGTCGATAGCTTTAGCAAATCAGTTGGTAAAACACAACTGGATACCGAGGATGGTCTCTGCTGATAATTATCATACAGACGATATTAAGAATTTTGAAATTTTTCACTTACAAGAATTCACGCTACAGAATTTAAAAAAGCTGGAACTAAAAAAAGCAGAGGCTATTGTTTTAATGTTATCAGATACAAAGAACTATGAAATAGCTGAACTTATTTATGAACATTTCGGGACGAAGGAAATCATTGTTCGTTTAAATAAAAGAGAAAATTTTGAGAAATTTCATAAATTAGGAGCTCGGATTATTGAACCAGCTACCGCCATTGTGAGTCTGCTGGATCATTTTGTTCGTTCTCCAAATGCGGCTACATTGCTTCTTGGTTGGGACGAAGGTCAGGACACAATTGATGTTGAAGTTAAAAACATAGATATTCATGGTTTACGTTTGAGAGAATTGCGTATTCCTTCTGATATTATTGTCTTATCTGTAAAACGTGATGGCCATATCATAATTTCACACGGCTATACGCGATTACGTCTGGGCGATATCATAACCTTTGTAGGTGCAGAAAAAAGTCTTCATGATATTATGGTCTGGTTTGACTCAACATCGGACTTGTAATTGCTTTGCAAATTAAAATGATAGCATCTCTTACTTTGTATTTCTTTTTTAAATCGATTATCTCTTTGGAGAAGTCAATTTCAAGAAAACCCTTACTTTTACTAAACCAAATTTACCAGATGTTTAAATCTTTACGTACTGCTTTTCTATTCTTTTTTATTGTTTCCATTTCATCTGGTCAAGGCAAATATATTCGAATAGGTTTTGGAAGAGAAAATTTTCCGGAAATAATAGATGAATAGGATTCTTATACCAATTTCTTATTGAATTGAGGAATATAAATAGATGTTTCAAATTGGGATAATACCGATGTATATTGAATAGAGTTATAGAATCATATTATATTCTATCACTCAAATGAAATAACAATCGGTATTATTTGCTTGCGTATTAAAATATAGAATTTTAGACAGGAAAAAAGGCGAGATATTTGTCTCGCCTTTCGTGTTTTTTAATGTTAAGCCATTTTATTTTTCTTCCGGAACACCAACGGTAATATTTGCTTTGATAGAATATTCAAAGCCCAAAATAAAGCCCGATTGATTAACATGACCGCCGAGACTAACTGAAGCGGCATGCATATCGCTGATGATATCAGAGACGACACTAAAATTTGGTGTATTTGAGTCGATTAAAATTTCAGACCCTACGACAATATCCATTGCTGCAGGAAGATTGTAAGTGAAACTCGCCTGATTCGCTTGATCTGTAAGTGTAAAAAAAGCATCAGAAAGTTCAAGTCCGGTGGCCGGTGTAGCTGAAGTCACCCTCACTTTAATCTCAGTTATTTCAACATTACGAACAAGATCCAAATATTCGGCAAGCTCTGGTGAATCATTTGGATCAAAACTGCCTGATCCACCAAATTCAACACCACTATCTTTTTTGGAAATCTCTTGAACGTCAATATTAATGACAAAAGGGACGTCGGTTAAAGTTATTTCTAAAAGTGATTTAACTTTTTCGCAAGAAGTAAAACCGCCGGCAAGTATTAAAGCAAAAGCTATAAGGAAATAGGTTGTTCTTTTCATTGTTTTAATATTAGTTCAATTAATAATTACTAGAGTCAAAGATATAAAAATCTAGATGCTTTTTTCTTTAGACTTGAAATCGTGTCATTTAGACTTGAATTCGTTGCAATTATAAAGAAAAAGGCTGATTTTAACCCGCTTGCATATTTTCCGCTCCAGGTAAATGTCCTGTTAATTTGGATGGATCGTGAATTAAAACTGGAATATGTTGTGGACAAATCCAATAACTGCTATTCTGAAATTCTAAATGTACTAAAGGAACTTCGTCCTGATTTCTCTTGCAAAAAACGCAAACCTTTTCTTGTTTTTCCATGTTGTTTTGTATAATATTTTCTGCAAATATCGATTATTTATCTCAAAATGGTATTCGAATACTTAATTATTTTTGATAAATACTATCAAGTATTGCTTATTCTCTGTTTTTTGAGTCGATAATAATCGTCACTGGTCCATCATTAACAAGTTCAACTTGCATTTTGGCTCCAAACTCCCCAGTTTTAATTTCTGTATTCATTTGAGCGTTTAGTTGTTTGATAAAAGATTGGTAAAGAGGAATGGCTTTATCAGGATGAGCCGCTCGTATATATGAAGGACGAGCTCCTTTCTTGGTACTTGCATGCAATGTAAATTGGCTGATGAGTAAAATATCGCCTTCAATCTGATTGATAGATAAGTTCATAACACCTTGTTCATCATCAAAAATGCGAAGTTTGATTATCTTTCCTATCAACCACTCAAGATCGCCAGGATCATCAGCATCTTCAATTCCCAATAAAACAAGCATTCCCTGACCAACTTTGGAATGGAGCCTGTTTTCAATTTCAACTGAAGCTTTTTTAACTCGTTGTATAATGACGCGCATGTTTTTTATGCTAAAATAGCGAAATAATTGAAAAGTGAGAGTTTCATTCCCACCAAGTCAGGGTTTCACTTCAAGTGAAGCCCTGACTACTCTCAAGTGAAGCCCTGACTTCATCATTTACGTTTTTTCAGCTTTTGAAGAGGTGCCAAGCCGTCGAAATTCATGCTTTTACCAATCGCACCAATACTGGCCAGATCGATTTCTCCTTTGATTACAACCAAGGCGTTTTCTTCATTGTTACCATCTGAAATAAGCAGTAATTCGGTAATAATATCGCCCTTTTCACGAACCATAAATTTAACATTATTGCCGTTATCTTTAACGTCCATAAGCTCTTTATAATCTTTGGTTGGTAGGGCGTTCATCACAACTTCATAAAGGTTTACACCTCCATTATTAACGGAATCCATAGCCAAAATACGAATGCTTTCGAGCTTTGATACCGCATCGCTAAATTCTTTACCATCTTCAGAGGTATCCATGCGCGATATCATATCGAACATATTTTTGTTTATAGTTACCGAAGTAAATCCGGCAGTCCCACTATATTTTTCAAAAATCTTGTCAATGGCGGTTTGTGCATTGAGGTTTAAACTAAGGGCGAAAAATGCCGATAAGAGTACAAATGTGATCTTTTTCATAATTTCTAAATTTTAATTTTATAATTAATTTTACTTTTTTCATCTGTCAATAATTGTATCAAAGCGATCAGATGAGTGTCGCACTCAATATTTTTTTTATTAAATTGGTATTTTTATTCTGTTTTTTTCGAAGGTTTTCAAGTGTTTTAATCGGACTAAAGATTGATCGATATAATCTATCTGCTTAAGTGGTTTTATTTGTTTTTGATACATGTTTTCATAGTGCTGGATGGTTTGAGCTCCTTTATTCAACAGACTAATATTCTTGAGCGTTTGAGCTGATAATGAGATGGATTGATCAAAGTTTGTCGCCAATAATCCCATATATTTTTGAACTATTTGTATCTCATTTTCTGTAAGTGATTGATGTTTTGTGCTTGGGTCGATTTCGTTTTTTATTAGAAAAAACACACTGCTTATCAACACCAACAAAGCGGCGGCATAAGGAAGCAGTCTGGCGAATGTAAATCTATTTTTCGTTCTAATTTTTTCGAGAAGTTCGGCTTCGAAATCGGGTTGTTCCAGTTTAATTTCTTTATTATTTTTTACATATCCGAAATAATCTTTAAAAGGTTTCAGATGATTAGGCACATCGTCGCGTAAAAAAGTAGCATGTAATTCCTGTTCTTCAATACGTGATGTTTCGCCTTTCCAAAACTGCTTAAGCAGTTGTTCTACCTCTAACCAATTCATTTTGTTCTAGTTTTAATAATCTATCTTTAATCGTATTGCGGGCACGTGAAATATTTACACGGATAGTATTTATTGTTAAGCCGCTTATTTCTGCAATTTCATCATATCCATAACCTTCAATATCTCGTAATTTTAATATCATTTGTTGTTGTTCACTCAGTGTATTCAATATTTCTATAACTTGGTCATAGGATTCGCGTTGTGTTAAACTCTCCAAGGGCGTATGATTGTTTTCCGGATCTTTATTCATTTCATCTAGTCGGAGCGTTTTATGTTTTCTTAATTTATCGATGCTGGCATTTTTAACCATCGTCATGGCGTAAGTCTCCGGATTTCTTAAATCGTTTAAGTTTTTTCGTTTTGTCCACAATTTTAAGAATGTATCTTGAACAATATCAGCGGCTTCATCATCACGCTTAACATATTGCAAGGCAAAGCGAAACAATTTGTTTTTCAGCGGAAAAAACTTTTCTTTAAATTCATTCAAAAGCATTAAAAGCAAGGTTTTTGTTCAAGATGCATCAAATTTAATTGATTTCTAATTCTAAGACGAGCAATATTCTTTTTCATTACAGATTATAATTAAATATTTAAAGAAGCTTTCGTATCTTTAGCGCTCAAAACTTTAGACCAAAACCAATATTAATCATGTCAAGAAAAAATTACAGCATTGCAGCTTTTGTCCTTCTAGCTATTCTTATAATTTGGTGGCTTGCCCCCCAAACTAAAACACAGGATAGTATTCTTGTGAAAGCAGATCAGGGGGAGTTTAAAATAAGCGTAACCACAACCGGAGAGTTAGATTCGCAATTTTCTACTCAGATTGTTGGACCGCAGAATTTACGAAATATAGAAATCTATAGCGAAATTAAATTAGAAAATATCATACCAGAAGGAACTGTTGTAGATTCGGGAGATTTTATTGCAAGTTTAGATAAAACTGTGGTAATGAATCGCTTGGATGAAATTGATGCTAATATTGAAAAATTCAATACCCAAATAACCAATTCTAAACTCGATTCAGCGTTGACCCTGCGTGCGGCTCGAGATAACATCATTAATTTACATTATTCTACAGAAGAACTGGCGCTTGAAGTGGATAATTCTAAATTCGAAGCGCCTGCTATCCAGCGTCAAGCTGAAATAAATTTAGAAAAAGCAAAGCGAAATTACGAACAAGCTGTAGAAGGTTATTTATTGCGGAAGGAAAAAGAAGAAACCACCATTCAGCAAATTATGATTGACCTAAAAAAGCAAAGCAATATTCGTAAACAGACCATGTCTATTTTAAGAGAATTTACTATTAAAGCTCCGCAGCAGGGTATGGTTATCTATGCAAAAACAAGAAGAGGAGAAAAAATTGAAACGGGCTCAATGATAAGTCCATGGAGTCCTGTAATTGCGAAATTGCCTGATTTAACTCGTATGTTGGTTAAAACCTATGTTAACGAAATTGATATTAGTAAGATTAAAGTAGGACAGAAAGTTGAAATTGGTGTGGATGCTTTTCCCGGCAAAGAATTGACTGGGCAAGTAACCCATGTGGCCAATATTGGAGAAGAGCTGCGGAATTCAAGTGCCAATGTTTTTGAAGTTACAATTATTGTTGATGGTTTAGACGAAACCCTGCGTCCGGCAATGACGACTAAGAATGTGATTGTGACTGAAGTACTTAGTGATGTGATTTTCATTCCGTTGGAATGTTTGTATGTGCAAGATAGTACTCAATATGTGTATGTTAAAGGATCTAAAAGGCTAGTGGAAACAGGAAAAAGTAATGACAATAGTATTGTGATTACTAAGGGAATAAAAGCCGATGAGGAGTTGTATCTTCTTCCTCCAGAAGGAGCCAGTGACTGGAAGATTAAAAATTAATCAGCAAGATACAAGGTATGAACAGATTTAAATTGAAACTGGATAGGTATTCGCTTGTTCTTAGTATTGCATCTAAAGCTATTTTAGAAAATAAAGTTCGGTCCTTGCTCACTGCTTTAGGCATTATCTTCGGAGTTGCTGCTGTTATTTCTATGTTGGCCATCGGCAATGGAGCAAAAAAGGAGGTTTTGGACCAAATGAAATTAGTTGGAGTTAATAACATTGTAATTACTCCTCGTTTGATTAAAACTTCTGAAACTACTTCCGATGAGACTCAGAATCAGGAGAAAAATGATCTGGCGAAAGCAAAACTTTCTTCCGGATTAAATCTAAAAGAAGCTGCTTCAATGAAGTTAGTTATTCCAACTATAGTTAGAGTTTCACCGGAAGTAACCAACGAAGCCATTATCGTATATGCGAATAAAAGTATTGCAGGTGATTTTACAGGTGTTACTGCTGACTTTTTCGAAGTGTATGGACTTGATTTGCTTCAAGGGCAATTTTTCAACGAAAAACATTATGAATATGGAGAACAGGTTTGTATTATTGGCCATAAAATAAAATCAAGGCTTTTCCCTACAGAAGAAGCAATTGGAAAACAAATCAAATGTGGTGATGTATGGTTAAGAGTTATTGGCGTATTAAAAAGTAGAGGAATTGGTTCAGGAGATGGTAATTTGGGTATAGATGATTTTAATATGAATGTATATGCGCCCATTCAGACAGCACTTTTGCGCTTTAACGATCGATCTGTCATTAGTAAAGCAAGTTTGGTTTCCGGTAGAAATAATAATGGAACTAGCAATAGCAATCGAAATCAGTTGGATAAAATTGTTGTTCAAGTAAAAGAAGCTAGTGAACTGCAAGCCACCGCTAATGTGCTTCAACGTATGTTGGAACGACGTCATGCGGGAGCAAAAGATTTTAGAGTGATAGTTCCTGAACTTTTACTGAAACAAGAACAAAAAACACGTAATATATTCAATATCGTTTTGGGAGCCATCGCCAGTATATCTTTAATTGTTGGTGGTATTGGGATTATGAATATTATGTTGGCTTCGGTTATGGAACGCATTCGCGAGATAGGAGTGAGACGTGCAATAGGTGCCACTCAAAGTGATGTTATTCTACAATTCTTAACAGAAGCAACTTTAATATCGGTTATTGGAGGCATTATTGGAATTTTTCTGGGTTTAATAATTGCTTTTTTAATTACACAGTTAACGGGAATTCTAACGATTGTTTCCGGATTTTCAATTTTAATTTCTTTTGGGGTCTCAGCAGGAATAGGAGTTCTATTTGGCTATATGCCGGCAAAAAAAGCTGCCTTGCAAGATCCTGTTACTTCATTACGTCATGAATAAAGCACAACTATGAAAACCAAGATATTCATTTTACTATTTATTTTTAGTCTGAATTTTTCAATCGATTCACGGGCTCAGCAACGGGAATTAACTTTGGAAGAGGTAATAAATATTGCCAAAACGCAATCGCCCGATGCTTTAATTGCAAAACATCAGTTAAGAGCAAGTTATTGGGAATTTAAAACTTATCGACGCAGCCTTTTGCCCAGTCTTAGTTTTGATGGAACAATTCCATCTTTAAACAGAGCGTTTAAAACATATACAACCTCTTCGGGAGCAGAGGAATACATCAATCAAAGTTATACTTCTTATTCAGGTAACCTGCGTCTGAATAAAGTAATTGGTCTAACAGGCGGTAATATATTTTTGTCGAGTGGTTTGCAAAGAATTGATAATTTTTATGATTCTACCACCACAAATAATTATTTGTCAACGCCAATAAATTTAGGTTTCCGACAACCGCTGTTCAATTACAATCCATACAAATGGAATAAGCAAATTGAACCCTTGAAATACAAATCAGCAAAGCAAAATTATTTGGAAACAGTAGAAGATGTTTCGCTAACAGCCGTAAACTATTTTTTTAATTTACTTTCGGCTCAAATTGAGCAACGTGTAGCTCAGGTAAATGTTTCAAATTATGATACTTTGTATAAGATTGCTCAAGGCAGATATGTTTCCGGCAAAATTGCCGAAAATGATTTGTTGCAGCTTGAGCTCAATTTTTTAAATGCGCAGTCCGCTCTTGAAAACTCTAATTTAGCATTGGAAAATGCAACCTTTCGCTTAAAATCTTTTTTGCGCTTGAAGAATGAGGAAAATATTCATCTGATTATTCCGCAACCCGATAAATTTAGCAAAGTGGCCTATGAATTGGCTTTACAACAAGCAATGGAAAACAGTTCAAGCATAATAGATTTTGAAAGACGATTGCTGGAGTCTCGGGCAAATGTGAATCGGGCAAAATCGGAAAATGGATTCAATGCTAATTTATATGCCGTTTTTGGTTTAATGGGGAGTGCTATTAATTTGGGCGATTCTTATGTGAAGCCTAACGACCAACAGCAATTGAGTGTTAGTTTAGAAGTACCAATACTGGATTGGGGAATGCGAAAAGGCCAAGTAAAGATGGCTGAAAGTAATGCCGATTTGGTTGAAACTTCCGTGGAGCAGGAACGCCTCGATTTTAGTCAGAATATTTTTCTGCAGGTTTCGGAATACAATATGCAACAAAATCAATTGGTCATTGCAGCTAAGAGTGATACGGTGGCGGCTAAAAGTTATAAGGCTTCCAAAAACAGGTATTTGATTGGGAAAATATCCGTTACAGATCTTAATATAGCACAAACAGAGAAAGATAAAGCAACAATTGCTCATATAAGAGCCTTGCAAACCTTTTGGCGAAATTATTTTGAATTGCGAAAAATGACGTTATACGATTTTTACAATCAAGCGCCTTTGGAGGTGGATTTTGACCAAATTATTTTAGATTAATTCAGGCATTAGAATACTTAAATTTAAGTAAAGAAAAATACAGAACAAGAACTCTTTTTTGTAACTTTGCATTTATTAAAAGCTAACTAATTAAAATATAAATAAATATGTCAGTATTAGTAGGGCGGAAAGCCCCATTATTTGAAGCTACAGCCGTTGTAAACGGTGGCGAGATTATTGAAAAATTTTCACTGGATCAATTTATTGGAAAAAAACACGTGATTTTCTTTTTCTATCCGCTTGATTTCACCTTTGTTTGCCCTACCGAAATTCTTGCTTTTCAAGATAGAATAGAAGATTTTGAAAAACGTAATGTAGCCGTAGTTGGTTGTTCTGTTGACTCAGAACATAGTCACTGGGCATGGTTAAATACGGAATTAAAAGATGGCGGTATCAAAGGCGTTAAATATCCTTTAGTGTCTGATTTATCAAAAACCATTGCGGAGAATTATGATGTATTAGCCGGCGATTACGATTATGATGAGGAGGATGATCTTTCTTCTTTTGATGGCGTTGCTGTTGCTTATCGTGGTTTGTTTTTAATTGATAAACAAGGTGTTGTGCGTCATCAGGTAGTAAATGATTTGCCTCTTGGTCGTAGTATTGATGAAGCCTTACGTATGGTTGATGCTTTACAGTATTTTGAAGAACATGGCGAAGTTTGTCCTGCCAATTGGAAGCAAGGGGACGAAGCGATGACGGCTACTCATGCAGGTGTTGCAGAATATCTTGGAAAGAAATAAGCTATGGCAGAAATAACTTTAAAAGGAAATAAAATTAGCACTTTGGGTAGTTTACCCAAGGTTGGAAATCTTCTTCCCGATTTCAAATTGGTAAAAAATGATTTGTCAACGGTTAGTCTTGCAAATTATAAAGGCAAACGTTTGGTATTAAATATTTTTCCAAGTTTGGATACAGGTACTTGTGCTGCTTCTGTTCGATACTTCAACCAAGAAGCTTCTTCTTTGGAAAATACAGTAGTATTATGTATTTCAAAAGACTTGCCTTTTGCGCAAGCTCGCTTTTGCGGTGCCGAAGGATTAGATAAAGTAGAAACCCTTTCCGATTTTCGCTCTGGCGATTTTGGTAGAGATTATCAAGTGGAGATAGTGGATGGTCCATTAGCAAATCTGGAATCTCGTGCGGTAGTTGTAGCCGATGAAAATGGCAAGATTATTTATACTCAACAAGTTCCTGAAATTGTTGATGAACCTGATTATGTGCCGGTTTTAGCGGCTTTGAAATAAATTGATTCTGTAAGGTTTTGAAACCCAACCCTGTCAGGTTGTAAAAACCTGACAGGGTTTACAAAATGTCATTCAGCAATGTTTGGCGTTTTTTTTGTTTTTAATCAAAATCCTGTCAGGTTTTTGAAACCTGACAGGATAAAAACCAAATTGGCTCATTCAATAATACCCACATTATCCGTATCTTTCCCCTTTATTAATTAACCGATACGAAAATGAAAAAATTAAACCTATTCGCTTTACTTTTAGTTCTTATTTTTGGCTTTTCTACATTAAATACACAAGCTCAAAAAAACAAGAAAAAGAAAAAAACATCTACCGAAACACAGGATGCAATCAGCAAATTATCCTTAAATACCTTTAAGTATAGAAGCATTGGCCCTGCTTTAACTTCTGGTCGCATTGCCGATTTTGCGGTAAACCCAAACAATTCAAGTGAATTTTATGTTGCCGCTGCAGCAGGGGGAGTATGGAAAACCACCAATGCCGGCATTACTTTTAAACCCGTTTTTGAAAAGGAAGGTTCCTATTCTATTGGATGTATCACTATGGATCCAAATAACCATAATGTGATTTGGGTAGGAACAGGAGAAAACAATAATCAGCGCTCGGTTTCTTTTGGCGATGGCGTTTATAAGTCGGAAGATGGAGGTGATAGTTGGACAAATGTTGGATTAAAAACATCAGAACATATAGGGATGATTACTGTCGATCCTAATAATTCTAATGTGGTTTATGTAGCAGCTTACGGCCCAGTATGGAGTGTTGGTGGTGAGCGTGGAATATATAAAACTACGGATGGTGGAAAAAGCTGGGATCGTATATTGTTCGTGAGTGATTATACAGGTTTCAATGAAATTCATATGGATCCTCGCGACAATCAAGTGCTGTATGCTACTGCACACCAGCGTATTCGTAAACAATGGACCTATTTAGGTGGTGGTCCGGAATCAGGAATTTATAAATCTACAGACGGTGGTAAAAACTGGAAAACAATAAATAAAGGTCTTCCTTCCGGGGATAAAGGTCGAATTGGTATGGCTATTTCTCCTGCCAATCCAGAAATAATTTACGCTGTTGTTGAAGCTCAAAAAGGTCAAGGCGGTTTTTATAAAAGTACCAACCGAGGAGCAAGTTGGCAAAAGATGAATAGCGTTACTACCAGTGGGAATTATTATCAGGAAGTTGTTCCCGATCCCATTGACGAAAATCGTGTTTATTTGAACAATACTTATACTAAGGTTTCTACGGATGGTGGAAAAACTTTTAAAAACAGAGGCGAAAGAAGTAAACATTATGATAATCACGCCTTGTGGATCGATGCGAAAAACCCTTTACATCATATCGAAGGAACAGATGGCGGCGTTTACGAAACTTATGACAGAGGAGAAACTTGGCGTTTCTTTCCTAATTTACCTGTAACTCAGTTTTACAAAGTCACAATCGATAATGATTATCCATTTTATAATGTAGCCGGCGGAACACAAGATAATTATAGTTTAGTTGGTCCGTCTCAAAACCTTTCCGATCATGGAGTTTCTTCATTTGAATGGCAAGTAACAGTAACTGGTGATGGTTTTGAATCGGCTATAGATCCTGTTGATCCAAATATTGTTTATGCAGAAGCGCAATACGGAAGCTTGGAACGCATAGATAAGAAAAGTGGAGAGTCAGTTTCTATAACTCCTAGTCCACGAAAAGGGGAAGAACAGTATAATTTTAATTGGGACGCTCCTCTTTTAATCAGTCCACACAACCATACTACTTTGTATTTTGCAGCGAATAAATTGTTTAAAAGTACAGATAGAGGTGATTCTTGGGAAGTAATTTCAGATGATCTCGATCAAAATATTGACAGAAATAAATTTCCGCTTATGGATAAATGGTGGCCAATGGATGCGGTTGCTAAAAACGGATCTACATCACGCTATGGCGCTGTTGTTTCTTTGGATGAATCCCGTTTACAAGCAGGTTTAATTTATACGGGTTCGGACGATGGCCAGATTAGTATCACAGAAGATGATGGAAAAAATTGGCGAAAAATAAATAGTTTTCCCGGAGTTCCAGCCTATACTTATGTCTATGACATTATAGCTTCCAAAAAAGATGTAAATACGGTTTATGCTGCTTTTAATAATCTCAAAAGCGGAGACTTTAAGCCTTATGTTTTGAAAAGCAATGATAAAGGAAGAACATGGGTAAATATTTCGGCAAACTTACCTGAAAAGGGTGCTGTATATGCTTTGGAGCAAGATTATATTAAACCGGAAATTCTTTTTGCAGGAACTGAATATAGCGTTTTCGTAAGTTTGGATGAAGGGAAAAATTGGAAAGAGCTATCCACAGGTTTACCCACAATTAATGTGCGGGATATGGCTATTCAGGAACGTGAAAACGACTTGGTATTAGCCACTTTCGGAAGAGGTTTTTATATCTTACCAAACTATGCTCCTTTGCGCGAATTAAGCAACGAAGTTTTAGAAAAAGACGCTCATTTATTTGCAATAAAAGAGGGGAAGATGTTTAAAACCTGGCGTCCTCTTGGTGGTTTAGGAAGTAAAGAGAAAGGCTTTCAAGGCGAATCTTTTTATACATCGCCTAATCCTAAAGTTGGAGTTGAATTTGTATGCTGGATAAAAAAAGGTTCTAGCAGTTTAAAAGAAAATCGTTTGAAAAACGAAAAAGAAGCTTTTAAATCCGGGAAGATAATCCCATATCCAACTTTGGACGAATATAAAGCGGAGAAAGCAGAGCTGGACGATTATCTAATTTATACCATCAAAGATGAAGAGGGAAATTTTGTTCGCGAATTGCGTACACCTCTAAAAGCGGGTTTAAATAAGATACTTTGGGATATGGAATATCCTTCAGATGGTTTAATTAATGAGAAAGATGAGAATCAAAGCCGAGGACTGGCATCTGCCGGAATTTTTGTGCTTCCCGGTAAATATCAAGTCATTCTTAGTAAAAACGAAAAGGGATTAATTAGTAAAATGGCAGGCCCTCAGTTTTTTGAAATCAAAGAATTGAACAACAGAACCCTTCCTGCTAAAGACAGGGCTGAACTTGTTTCTTTTAAACGGAAAGCACTTAAATTAAATAATGCTGTTTCTGCTGTTATCACCGAACTTAGAGATATGAGCAAAAAAACTCCTTTTTATAAAGCCGCATCTAAAACATTATCAAGCGATGTAGCTAGCGATTTATTTAAAGACATCTTAAAACTCGAAAATGATTTGACGACTATACAAAATACCTTGAACGGTGATCGAGATTATGCAACACTGGATTTGGATGAGATGTTAAGTTTGAGAAGACGTGCTGGCAGTGCTATTCGTGATATTTATAATTCAACATCGAATATTCCGGGTGCTGCAAAAACGAATTTTGAAATAGCATCGGAAGAGTTTGAAACTGTCTTTCTGCAAGTAAAAGCCTTGAAAGAAAGTTTTGAAAAAATGGATAAACGTTTGAATGAATTGAATGCTCCGGCTACTCCCGGTCGATTACCTCATTTAGAAAAATAGCAGTATAATTCCATCAAAAATCCCGATGATTTAAAGATTATCGGGATTTTTGATTTTTACTTCGCTTATCAGAAGTTACTATTTTTATCTATTTATATCAGTTCTATTTATGCTTTATCTCTATAAAAATAGTATGCATACATAACAGATTTGCGTATCTTTGTTAAGATAAAGTAAAAACCTCTAAATTCTATAAAAATGAGTAAAATAACAGTTGTTGGAGCAGGCAATGTTGGTGCTACAGTTGCCGATACCTTAGCTCAAAATGAAGTTGTAAACGAGATTGTAATCGTTGATATTAAAGAAAATTTTGCCGAAGGCAAAGCTTTGGATATGTGGGAAACTTCTCCTATTCGTTTGTCCGATTCAAGAGTAACCGGATCGACAAATGATTATTCCAAAACAGCAAACTCTGATATCGTTGTTATTACTTCAGGGATGCCACGTAAACCAGGTATGAGTAGAGATGATTTAATTTCTACAAATGCTAAAATTGTAAAGTCAGTTACAGAAAATGTGGTAAAATATTCTCCTGATGCAGTTATCGTAATTGTGGCAAACCCACTTGATGTTATGACTTATACCGCTTTCTTAACCTCAAAGAAATCAAGAAATAAAGTGTTTGGAATGGCCGGGATATTAGATACCGCTCGTTACCGTTCTTTTCTTGCAGAAGCATTAGATATTTCTCCTAAAGATATTCAAGCTTTATTGATGGGTGGACATGGCGATACTATGGTTCCATTACCTCGTTACACTACTGTTGCAGGTATTCCCGTTACTCAATTAATCGATGCAGATAAATTAGAAGCTATTGTTGATAGAACCAAAAAAGGGGGAGGAGAAATTGTAAAACTTCTTGGTACTTCTGCTTGGTATGCTCCAGGACAAGCTGCTGCTCAAATGTGTGAAGCCATTATCAAAGACCAAAAAAGAATTTTCCCTGTTTGCGCTATGTTAGATGGTGAATATGGACAACACAATGTAGCTCTTGGCGTTCCTGTAAAATTAGGAAAAAATGGCATTGAGCAAATTATTGAAGTTGAATTAAACGACGCAGAAAAAGAAATGCTTGAGAATTCTTCTGCCGCTGTTAAAGGCGTTATGAAAGTTCTTGATGATATGAAATTATTCTAATCGTTTAGACATAAATATTTAGAAGCCTTCCTGCCTTTGTAGGAAGGTTTTTTTTTTACACCGAGCGAAGCCGAGGCAAGTCAAAGTATTATGCTGTTCATATAGAACATGTTATCCTGTCATTCCGAGCGTAGAGAGGAATCTCTTTCAGTATTCACAGATGACTATCGCTAAGTTCACCGAAGTGTTGAAGTGTATATTCAGAGGGCTAGAATTTTGGGCTAAAGCCCGATCTATCACGCTTTGTATTACCCCTGACTTAAATCAGGGGTAATTGATAAATTCAGGTTCTGGACTTTAGCCCAACAATACAAAACCCTGTTTTTTGGTTTTATATTACTTCTGCAATTTCTTTATCTTTGCTTGAAGCGAAATTATTAACCTATGAGATTTTCTAAATACATATGGAATTTATATAAAGAATCTGAAATTGGTAAAAATGAGATAGCCTTATTCAAGTCTAAAGATATTGATAAACTTTCCGAGAAATTTAATTTCGAAATAGAATCTGAGATTAAGGGAGATGATGGAATTGAAACTTTTAATCTTTATGAGGATGCTAAGGATGAGTTGAAAAGTAAATCAATATCAGATTATTATGAGGCAAGAGAATTATTTGACAGCTTAGTAATTGAAAATATTAAAGACGAAAAGGAGAATGATTTTCTAGAATTTATAGCTGCGTTTTCAACTGCTTTACATCATTTTTTTCCAGATTTCTTTTTGCCATTTTATTATACAAGGAATGATTATCCTCAGTTTATCGAGTTATGTAATAGTTTCGGGATTAGTTTACCAGAAAATCCACCAAGAAAGGACTGGGTAAAAAGGACTTGGTTCTACTTTGACGTATGCGAACGTCTTCACGAATTTAGAAGAAAAATAGGAATTGAATCGTTGGAATTCCCTGCCTTTATGTATTATTTTGGGATTCACACATTAAAAAGGCAAGAAGAACAGGATTTACCAAAACCTTCTAAAGCATATTTTGTTGGCGGCAGTAAATCTGATTCTGTTTTTCTTGATAATGCCGATATAACTTCGACTAATACTTGGGGAGCCGGAAATTTAAATATTAAAAAAGGGGATATTGTCTTAATGTATTGCTTATCGCCTAGAAGTAGTTTGCACTCAATTTGGAGAGCAACTGAAGATAGCTTTGTTAATCCGTTTGATTACTATTACTATCGGGTGAAAATAGGATTTCCGAAAAAAATTTCTGCCATCACTTTACAAGAATTTAAAGACAATATAGTTTTTAAAGATAACTCAACTGTGAGAGGAAATATGCAAGGTTTGAATGGTAGGTCTATTACAGTAAAAGAATATCATGAATTATTTAAGTTAATTGAGCAAAAAGAAAAATCGACGAATGACTTGCCAAAACTTCCAAAATACAAACGAGAAATTGATCATATTGAAAATGAACGTGATGTAGAAATTCATTTAATAGAACCGCTACTTAAAGATCTAAATTTTGAGGAAAAAGATTGGATTAGGCAATTCCCATTAAGAATGGGTCGTACAACAAAATATTATCCCGATTATGCCATTCTTGCAAAAACAACTAAAGGGAATGAAAAGGCAAAATATATACTTGAAGCTAAATATTCTATAAATTCGGAAAAACAATTGACTGATGCTTTTCAACAAGCAAGATCCTATGCTTTGAGATTACAGTCGGAGAAATTAATTTTGGCCGATAGGGATTATGTTTGGCTGTATGAAAGAAAAAATGGTTCTTTTCAGCAAAACCCTATACTTAAAAGCCATTGGAATGAGTTAATTGATTCAGATAATTTGTATGAATTGAAAGAAAAATTGCCGAAATAATTATGAGCTATAGTTTTGATTACAAATAATTGACAAATGAAAAAAATAGTTGTTTTAAGTGGAGCAGGCATAAGTGCCGAAAGTGGAATCTCCACTTTTCGCGATGCTAATGGTTTATGGCAGAATCACCGCATCGAAGAAGTAGCTAGCCCAATTGCTTGGCGAAATGATATGGATTTGGTTCTGGAGTTTTATAATATCCGACGAAAACAACTCTTTGAAGTTAAACCCAATGCAGGTCATAAAGCTTTAGTCGATTTGGAAAAATATTTTGATGTGGAGATCGTAACTCAAAATGTAGATGATTTGCATGAAAGAGCAGGATCTTCAAAAGTTACTCACTTGCATGGTGAGTTAAAAAAAGCAAGAAGTACTGCAGATGAAAATCTGATTTATGAACTCAAACATTGGGAATTGAAAAAAGGTGATCTATGCGAAAAAGGATCTCAACTTCGGCCTCATATTGTTTGGTTTGGCG
>JAGGUP010000143.1 GCA_021158405.1 Bacteroidales bacterium | reverse complement strand
GCGATGTCATCAGGACGGGTAAAGCGAAAAGCACCACGGGGAGCTTTCCCAATTGCCGAACGATATCCACCTACTATATATGCATTCATATTTTTTCTTTTTTTAATTTAACAATGATTCTGTTAATTGATAATCTTAGTTACGTAGAATTTTTCCTTTTGTGATTAAGCTTTGAATACGTTCTAGCGTTTTACGCTGCATACACAATTCAAGGAAAGCTTTACGTTCTAAATCGAGTAAATATTGTTCCGAAACTTCCGTTAAAGCTTGTGAAATATCGCCACCAGCCATTACAAAACCTAGTTTTTCTGCAATAAGTCCATCATGTTCTGACATATAATGACCAGTTTTAAAACCATCAGAACCAACATATACCATTCCCAAGGCTTCATTTCCTAATACTTTAATATCGTTTCGTGGAGCAGGTTTTGAATACCCTTTTTCAACCATTTGTAAAGCAACTTTCTTAGCATAAGCCAACTGATGAGCACGACTTACGACAACTTCATCTTGTCCTGGTCTTAAATAACCCAAATCAAAGGCTTCGTAGGCAGAAGTTGAAACTTTAGCTTGGCCAATACTTAGGTATCTATTTAGGAATGCATTTGTACGGATATCACCCTCTTGCAAACTATCACCTAAGCGCATAGCGAACTCTTTAGTTCCTCCACCACCGGGAATAAGTCCAACACCAAACTCAACCAATCCCATATAGGTTTCGGCATGAGCGACAACTTTATCGGAATGCATACAAATTTCGCATCCTCCACCTAAAGCCATTCCGTGAGGAGCAGATACAACAGGAATTGAAGAATAACGTAAACGCATGGTTGTTTTTTGGAACCACTGAATAGCCATATCCAAATCTTCCCATTCCTGCTCAATAGCCATCATATAAATCATACCCACATTGGCACCGGCAGAAAAATGTTCTCCTTCGTTGGAAACAATCAAGGCTTTGTATTCAGCTTCTGCCAAATCAACGGCTTTATTTAGTCCTTCCAAAACACCTTGTCCAACAGTATTCATCTTCGTATGGAATTCGATGTTCAAAACACCATCACCTAAATCGAAAATAGTTGTATCGTTATTTTCCCAAACAACATTGGTATCGCGAAGCACTTCTAATGATAAAGTTTCACCTTGACCAGGAATTTCTTTATACGCTTTTGTTGGAATATCGTAGAAATACTTTAATCCACCTTCTACTTTATAGAAACTTGTAACACCAGCTTCGAGCATATCGTAAACCCATTGAGAAGCTTTCTTACCAGCTTCTTCCATAGCCTTAACAGTTTCTTCAACACCAACTGCATCCCAAGTTTGGAAAGGACCTAATTTCCATCCAAAACCAGCATTCATTCCATCATCAACTTTATAAATCTCATCTGAAATTTCTGGAATACGATTTGAAGTAAATTGAAATAAAGCATAAAATGAAGCACGATAAAAATCTCCTGCTTTTCCTTTATCAGCTAATAAGATAGGTAAACGCTTGCGTGTATCATCAATTCCTTTAGTCTTTTCAAACACAGAAAATTTTGGTCTTTCGTCTTCGGTATATTCCAAAGTATCAAAGTCGATGGTTAAGAATTTCTTCTTTCCATCAACAACTACTTTTTTAAAGAAACCTTGCTTGGTTTTAGAACCTAACCAATTATTATCAAGCATTTTTTGCAAATACTCAGGAACTTTAAACGAATTATTAGCTTCGTCTTTAGTTGTATCCTTAATATTATTAGCAACATGAATGAGCGTATCTAATCCTACTACATCAGCAGTACGGAAAGTAGCCGATTTTGCTCTACCAATTACAGGACCTGTAAGTTTATCAATTTCGGTAATTGTTAAACCATAGTTTTGCACATTGTTGAACAATTCCATAATAGAAAAAGTACCCACTCTATTGGCAATAAATGCAGGAGTATCTTTAGCCAAAACAGCTGTTTTGCCTAAAATTTTGCCAGCATAATTGGTTAAAAACTCAATGACTTCAGGAGCTGTTTTTGATGTTGGAATAATTTCGAACAACTGCAAATAACGAGGAGGATTAAAGAAATGTGTTCCACAGAAATTCTGTTGGAAATCTTCGCTTCTACCTTCAGTCATTTTCTCAACTGAAATTCCTGATGTGTTTGTCGTTACCAAAGTTCCGGGTTTACGGAATTTTTCAACCTTATCAAAAACCATTTGTTTGATATCCAAACGTTCGACTACAACTTCTATAACCCAGTCGTAGTCTTTAATTTTAGCTAAATCATCATCAAAATTACCAGTCGTGATACGCTTGGCAAATTTTTGATCATAGATTGGTGATGGCTTGGATTTTAATGAGGCTTTTAAAGCGTCATTTACAATCCGATTTCTAACCACTTTGCTTTCCAATGTTAAACCTGCTGCCGCTTCTTTTTTGTTCAACTCGCGTGGAACAATATCGATAAGCAATACTTCAAGTCCGATATTGGCAAAATGACAAGCAATACCAGATCCCATTACACCGGATCCCAATACTGCTACTTTATTAATTCTTCTTATCATAATGCAAAAAGTTTATTTATTATATATTTAGTTGTTTTTTTAAATTGCCATTAGTTTGTATCTCAGCAAGATCTTCCTGAACTTGCTCTTTTATTATAGAAATCACTTTTGAAAACACTTCAAATTCTTCTTTACTTATTTTTTTTTTAACTTTCTCGTTAAAACCAAGTACAACTTTTTTTACTTCGCGACGAAGCTCCACTCCTTTTTCAGTAAGAAAAACTTTAACAACACGCCTATCTTTTAAATTTGACTCTTTATAGATTAAGCCACTATCTTCCATGTTTTTAAGAAGGCGACTTAGGCTAGAACTACTCATTCCCATAAGCGGAGCCACTTTAGTGGCTGGAGTTCCTTCTTTTTCAATAATGAGTAATGCATAGCTAACACTTTGAGTAGTACCATTTTGCGTGGCAAGTAAATTGTACATACGCATCATGGAAAATAATGTAGATCGTAATTGAAAATCGACTGTTACTTGTGTGTTCATATATTTTTACAATGCATGCATTGCAAATATACAAAAAAAACTATAATGCATGCATTGTATTTTTTAATCAATAATGAAAAATAATTGTGAAATAATTAACGACAGTAGTCTTTGAAGCGCCATTTAAATGCACAGTTTACTTAAAATAATTGATTCTATTACATTTTTGAAGAGAAAAACAAATTTCAAACGATTGAAAAAGCAAATTGACACTTTAGTAATTTATATTCAATCTAAGTTATTCTCAGTAAAATTACTTCAGATGAATACTGGCCGACTGCAATTGCACAATTACAAATGGAGACTCCGGTTCCGGCATTTAAATTTGGGACTAAGGCTATTTATAAAGCACTAACAATCGTTGATGTATCAAGAGATTTGTCTGATTGGGGAGGAATCGGATTAATCATTTGGCACACAGGATATTTCAGCATTTGTGTATGGATGGTACTTTTATTTATGAGTGGACCCCGAAAACTTGAATTAATACTCATATGTTTTAGCTTTTAAAAGGTCGAAATAAGCTGATAGCTAACAACTTCATTCTCACAATTATTATTTTGTATATTTACAAAACTAATTAATCCTATATGAAGAAATTATTATTTGTCTTTTTTTGTTTTTGCTATTTATTGGGGAGTCCGCAAGATAATAATTACAAATGGGGAATTACTCCTAAATCCATACTTGCATCAAAAACAAGTGGCTTAATGCTAAGGCCAGGAGTAAACATAAAAACAGAAACAATTCAAACAAGACTAAAATCAACATTAAACGGATCAACACTAGAAGCATTCGTTATAGATAATATAACAAGCGCAGCATGGAACTTTGAAAACACAGCAACACTATACAAAAACGCAATACACCCAGACAGCATAGTAAAAACAGTAAACATCTATGACGGAAAAGTACAAATGGAAGAATTATTCTTAGGAATAAAAGACCTAAAACTAGATCCAAACAAATTCAACCTATATCCAAACCCTGCAAGTCAAAAAATACAATTCAGTTATGAATTAACAGAACCAGCAAATATGAAAATACAATTATTCAACACAATAGGACAAGTAGTTGGAGAAAAAGTAGAACAAAATCAAAACTACGGACAAAATGATGTTGAACTAAGAATAAATAATTTAGCAGACGGACATTATTATGCAAAAATAGTACTTACTGAAAAAGGTGGCGAGAAAAATGGAACAGCAATAATAGCTGCTGCAACACCATATGTTAATGGACACGAAGTATTACATGTAGTCTTTGGAGGAGGAAATCACAGCCCATACATAGAAGATATGTTTCACTCAGGAATGGACAGATTTGAAGCTAAAATGCCACTTCCACCAACTTTAAGAGAACTAAAAGGAATAAAAACATTATATGATTTAGAAAGAAATACAAAACTAAATCAATGGTTTAAATAAAAAGGGGTGTAATCCTTAGTTATTGGTAAAAGAACTTTCAAAAGTCATGGTTAGAGTCCGCATCCCGTAATCACGGGAGGACTCTAGCCAAACTTGAAAGCTGGCCAGTAAGGACAAAATTAGGGTCAATACGTTTTTTAAGGAGACGAAATTGTAGAGAGGTCTTCCAGACTTTCACGAATATGGGCATCTATCTGGAGCTTTATTTTGGAGGCCTTAAAAAAGTAAGTGATGATAAAGGCATTGACGATCTTCTGGCGAATCACCTCAAAACAAAAGAAGATGAATTCTTAGTTGACATTGAAGCGGCCATAAACGAAAAAGACGGCCAAGGGAAATACATTGAGCTGATAAAGATTTCTGATATTCCTGATCTTAAACTAAAAGAATACTGGAAACTAGATAGCGCACAGAATTTTGCTAATTATTACAAAGACCGCTTGCTTAACCTCAAAGAGTTTTCAATCAATAAACACCGGTGGAAATTTGACGAGAAAAAGAAACTTCAACTGGCGCAGCCCCTCCTACCTAACGAACAGTTTTACGAACGCTATGAACAAGTAGATAGAGAGGGTGAAGTAAAGAAAGTAAACTACAAATTTCATTATTGGTATACTTACACATTTCTTCGCAACAGAGGCTACGGACGTATTCAAATGGCCAGTGACGATTATGAGCTATGTCACGTTAAAAACAAAATTGTAGAAATTAAAAAAGCCTATCAAATCAAAGATTTTGCCATTGACTTTGCGCTAAATGCTGTTGATTCCTGGGAGAAAGTAGATGTTATGGATATGATTTATCGAGGCGCAAGAATGTATTTTGGACCCGATAACTTAAGCCATCTCGATTTTATTAATCCTAACTTTACCGAAGCCGATAAACAAAGTCAGAATTTTTATTTCAAGAAAACCGTCTGGCATATCACAGAAACAGGAATTTCTACGCATAATTTCAATGAGCTGGATTCCTATATCTGGAAAGATCAGATTATTGATTTTGAACCCAAAAGGCTTGCAAAACCAATGTTTGAAATAAAGCAAATAACACGTAAATATCTTCAGGAAATTGACAAACTCAAAGCCTATGAAAACCAAATTGGCAATTTTGAATTAGCCTGGAGCAAAGAAGCTGAAAACACTCACTTTGCTCGCTTCCTTTGGAATACAAGCGATTTTTACTGGACAAAACATATCAATCATAGCGGATCCAAAAGAACAAATATTACCGACACAAGAACACTAGACGAACGTATGGAAACCACCGTGCAGTTTATCTCTAAAATATGCGCCATTGGTTACAAATTGCATAGCTTCTTTGATCCGGCCACGGCTAAAGCCGTTGTGGCTATGGATGGAAAACTCTCGGAAGTAGGAAAAAGTAATGGTGGTTCCGGGAAAAGTATTGTAGGCGATGCCATTGGCCAAGTAGTGCCACAAACATCTATTGGAGCTAAGAATAAGAAACTCACCGAAGATCCTTTTATCTTTGAGGAAGTAAGCGAAAAAACCAATAGTGTTTTTCTAGATGATGTTCGAGTAAATCTTGATTTTGAATTTCTCTTTCCCTACATCACTGGCAAATTTCTTGTAAATGGAAAAGGCCAAAAGAAATTTACCATTCCTACGGCTTTAACGCCTAAAATCTACATTTCTACAAACCACGCTTTAAATGGAGAAGGATCTAGCTTTGCACGCCGACAGTTCCTTATTCCCTTTTCTGATTTCTATAACGACAAGCATACGCCCCACGATGATTTTAATACCAATTTCTTTACGGAATGGGATTTTGAGCAGCGCAACCTATTCTTTAATTTTATGGCAGAATGTGTACAAACCTATTTGCGTTTTGGACTAGTAGAAGCTCCCGTTGAACGTTTAGAATTACGCCGCTTAAGACAAAACATTGGCGAAGATTTTATCTATTGGGCAGACGAATATTTTATGTTTGATCTTGCGGCAATAAATTCTCCAATAGTGGGAATGTAAACTTTGAGCATCCTGTTCCTCGTAAAGAGCTCTTTAATGCTTTTACCGAAACAATTACTTCTAAAGCAAGAGCTTATTATTCTCCACGCAAATTTGGTGATAGCTTTAAATTATACTGCAAATTCCGTGGTGCACGTTTTAAATCTCATAAAATTACTCCTGGTATCGAAAATCCAATTGGACCAGCCGACAAAAGCGGAGGCGTAGAAAATTTTATGATTGGGTATTAAAAATTAACTTATAATTCTCCTCTATATTTTCAACTTCATTTTCATCTAAAGCCTCAAATTCATTTTTCTTGGCTCGTTCTGATAATTTACCATTATTCTGTTCCAAAAAACGAACCAACAAAGATATCAGACTATCTGGCATCTCATAAGTACTGT
>JAGGUP010000153.1 GCA_021158405.1 Bacteroidales bacterium | reverse complement strand
TCTCAATTTTTTGAAGATTGGAAAAGTATGATATTTAATAAAGCAACAATTGAAAATATTGGAGCAGATAAGTACTCAGTTTTAAAAGTTATTGTTCCTTCCATTCCAGAACAAAAATAAATCATAGAACAAGTACGGATAGAGACGCAAGTTTTTGAAACTACCTTTTCCAAAGCCAAATCCGAAATCAAAAAAATCAAAGAATACCAGGAAAGTTTAATTACACAAGTGGTAACTGGAGAATTAAAGATACCCCAATAATTATAAATGATGAATGATGAATTAAAAAATAACGATAAACTCACCGAGTTTTTGCTTTATAAATCGCCAAATGGTGATATTAAAGTAGATGTATTGTTGCGAAACGAAACAATATGGCTGCCACAAAAAAAGATTGCACAACTTTTTGATGTTAATGTCCCAGCAATATCAAAGCATTTGAATAATATTTTTGAAAGCGGAGAATTAAACAAGGAGGCAACTGTTTCCATTTTGGAAATAGTTCAAAACGAAAGTGGTAGGAATGTAAAAAGAAAAGTAGAATTTTTTAATTTAGATGCAATAATAGCAGTTGGTTACAGGGTAAACTCACAGCGTGCCACACAATTTAGAATTTGGGCTACACAGGTTCTAAAAGAGTTTATTATTAAAGGCTACACTATGGATGTGGAGCGGTTGAAAAATCCTACACCCATTTTTGGCAAAGATTATTTTGATGAGCAGTTAGAAAAAATTAGAGATATACGCAGTAGCGAAAGGCGTGTATATCAAAAAATTACAGATATTTATTCAGAATGTAGCATTGATTATGATGTGAGTAGCGAAACCACCAAAACTTTTTTTGCCACCGTACAAAATAAACTGCATTGGGCAATTACCGGACATACCGCTGCCGAAATAATTGTTAGCAGAGCCAATCATAAAAAAGGAAAGATAGGCTTAACTTCGTGGAAAAATTCGCCCAAAGGCAAAATAAGGAAAAGCGATGTTAGCATTGCCAAAAATTATCTCAGCGAAAAAGAGTTAAAACCGCTTAATCGTTTTGTTTCAATGTATTTGGATTATGCCGAGCATCAGGCAGAAAAAAACATACCAATGACTATGAAAGAATGGGTAGTAAAACTCGATGCTTTTCTGGAATTTAACCAGGAGAGTATTTTACAAAACTCGGGAAAAGTAAAAGCGGCAATTGCCAAAACTTTTGCCGAAAGTGAATTTGAAAAATACCGTCCCATTCAGGATAAACAATATATCTCTGATTTTGACAGAGAAATGAAAAAATTAGAAGAGTAAGCCTATGCAATTTACAGATACATCAGAAAAAGGTTTTCAGAAATACATTGTAAACGAACTTACCACCAAAGGCGGTTATGTTGAAAGTGTTTCCAATGATTTTGATAAAGAGTTTTGCATCAATACCAAACAACTGTTTTCGTTTATAGAAAAAGCTCAGCCCGAAAAATACGAAATGCTACAACGTAAAGGCGAGCGTGCTTTTCTGGTTCGCTTAGACGAAAAACTTCGCAAACTGGGAGTAATAGAAGTTTTACGAAAAGGTGTTAAACATTTCGACAAAACCATTGATTTATTTTACCGTCAGCCTTCATCTGTTTATAATATAAAAGATTTAGAAAAATATAAAGACAATATTTTTTTCGGTAACACAAGAACTGGTTTACAGTAACGACAATGCAAACCGTTTAGATTTAACTATTTTTCTTAATGGTATTCCAATTATTACCACCGAATTAAAAAACCCTTTAAGCGGACAAACGGTTCACAATGGCATTCGCCAGTATCAAAACGACAGAGACCTAAAAGAAAAAATATTTTCGTTTTCTCGTTGTATGGTGCATTTTGCAGCCGATACCGAATTGGTTTATATGACTACGGCATTAAGAGGCAAGAAGTCTTTCTTTATGCCTTTCAATAAAGGTTTGAACAGTGGAAAATCTACTTGTGAATTTGGTGCAGGAAAATAAAGAATTAAATTTGTGTTTTAAAATTTGACTAATGGGGAAATTAACAAAAATACAAGTCGAAGATAAATTTATCTCTATCGAAAAAAGAGACGAAGAAGATTATATCTGTTTGACTGATATGCTAAAAGCAAAAGATGGTAACTTTTTCATAACTGACTGGATGAGAAACCGCAACACTCTTGAATTTTTGAGTGTTTGGGAAAAAATTCACAATCCAAATTTTAATTATGGCGAATTCGCCACAATTAGAAATCAATCTGGTTTAAATAGCTTTAAAGTAAGCGTTAAAGAATAGACTGAAAAGACTAATGCAATTGGGATTTTTTCAAAAGCAGGTAGATACGGCGGAACTTATGCACATAAAGACATTGCTTTTGAGTTTGGAACTTGGATTAGTCCAACCTTTAAACTTTACTTGATCACAGAATATCAACGACTAAAAGAAGTTGAAACAAATCAATATAATCTTGAATGGAATTTTAAACGAATAATAAGCAAAGCAAATTATCATATCCACACAGATGCAGTTAAAAACCATATTTTACCGACAAAGAATTACAAGAAAGACAAAGAGTGGTTAATTTATGCAGAAGAAGCTGATTTGTTAAATGTAGTTTTATTCAATTGCACAGCAAAAGATTGGAGAGAAGCAAATATAGAATATGCTAAAAAAGGAATGAACATTAGAGATATTGCAAGCATAAATGAATTGGCTGTTTTATCGAACCTTGAAAGTTTAAATGCTGAATTGATAAAAGATGAAATAAGTAAAGAAAAACGTTTTGACAAATTATCAAAGGTAGCAACATATCAACTGACAATATTGAATGAAAAGGATTTTATGAAAGCTCTGAAAAAGCTAAATGAAAAAGTTTATATTGACAAAAAGAATGAATTGAAATAAACAACGAAACGCTAACACGCAATATAAAAAATTGGGCAGAAAGTGGTAAATATGAACGAATTAACAATAAATAAACGGTGTAGTAAATTGAAAAATTG
>JAGGUP010000025.1 GCA_021158405.1 Bacteroidales bacterium | reverse complement strand
CCAAATCGTTTTTCATGAGGCAAAATATTATGAGCCAATCCTATGCATTTAGTCACTTTATTTCTTCGGATAATACGTGATAATGTTCCCAAAGCTGGCCCCATAAAAGGAATCCAGAACTTAAAAATAACTAAATCAGGCTTTGCTTTTTTCAAGTGTCGACCCAGTTGTATCCAATTAAAAGGATTGATACTATTTAGAGAAACGCGAATAGGGATGTTCGAGATATTCTTTTCTGTGCTTAATTGAGTTTTCCCCGGAAATAGAAATTGAGGATATTGTAAACTATAAGTTTCAATACTTACATCATTACCTTTATTTTGTAATTCTGATGCCAAACGCTCCGTAAAGGTGGCAATTCCTCCACGCAATGGAAAAGCAGGTCCGATAATGACAATTCTTCTCAAAACTTAGTCTTTAGTGGAAAGTAATCCTTTTGTTTCTGCAATTAAATAATCATTTTTATTTGCAGAAGTACGCGAAATAAGTTCGCCTATAAAACCGGCTAAAAATAATTGCGAACCCACAATCATAGCCACTAAACCCAAATAAAACAAAGGCCTTTCGGTCATTTTATAGACTTCGTTAAAAATCTTTTCATAGGTTAAATAGGCAGCAATTACAAAGCCAATTAAAAATAAAACCGTCCCCCATAATCCAAAGAAATGCATGGGGCGTTTGCCAAAGCGTGAGACAAAAGAAATGGAAAGCAAATCGAGGAAACCATTGATAAAGCGTTCTAAACCAAATTTTGTGATGCCATATTTTCGTGGATAATGTTTAACGACTTGTTCACCAATTTTACTAAATCCGGCCCATTTAACCATTACAGGAATATAGCGATGCATTTCGCCATAAACCTCAATAGATTTTACGACTTCGTTTTTATAAGCTTTTAATCCACAATTAAAATCGTGAAGTTTAATAGAGCTTACCATACGGGTGGCTCTATTGAAAAACTTAGAAGTAATTCTTTTGATAAAAGGATCGTGGCGTTTTTTCTTCCAACCACTCACAATATCAAAACCCTCGTCTATTATTTTATGATACAAAGCAGGAATTTCATCGGGACTGTCCTGAAGATCGGCATCCATAGTAATCACTACATCGCCTTGGGCAAAACGAAAACCCTGACTCAAACCTGCGGATTTTCCATAATTTCTTTGGAAACGAATGCCTCTGATATTTTGATTTTCGGTTGATAAACGTTGAACTTCATCCCAAGAACCATCTCTGCTTCCGTCATCTACAAAAATTACTTCGTAGGAAAACTTATTTTCCTGCATAACGCGTGAAATCCACTGGCTTAGTTCGCCAATGGATTCCACTTCGTTATAAAGAGGTATTACTACCGATATATTCATTTATTTATTTCTTATGCAAACAACTATACTGCATCAGCTGGATTTACTTTTTTTGCAAAAATAGCTACAATTAAGGAAAGAAGAGTTCCAAAAATGACAGTACCAATAAATCCAAAAACAGTAAGCATTGTGGGACTGGAAAATTTAGAAGTCATTTCCAAAGCCCGATCAAGGTCTTCATCCGAAATACTAGGGTTTGCCTCCAACATAGCCTCTTCCGCCTTAGACATTATTGTTCCAATAAAATCCGGATCGATAAAATTAAAAAACACATAACTGTAGATAAGGCCTAATAAAGCTGCAATCAAAGTAACAAAAAATCCTGTTTTAAAAGCTTCACCATAAGTCATCCAACCATCATTAGACTTATCACGCCAGTTTACAGCACCTAAATACATTGCAAAAGCAAGAATCAGATAGGATATATACCCTAAGAATTTGTTTTCCATCATGCCTGTTAACCAAAGAATTACCGATAACGCAATCATAAGAATCCCACCAATTAATCCATAATTAACAGAATTTTTCCAAATAGATACTTTATTTTCCATAATTAATTTTGTGTTTTAGTTAATGTATATGCAAACTTAATAAAATAAATGTTGATGTGCTAATTGAATAAGATGAAAATATGCGCTTCACTTCAAGGGATGAATGACCGAGAAATCTCAATAAGAAAAAGAGATATCTCTCTTCGTTCGATATGAACTGTTTGCTCGGAATAACTGCGTTTTTTGGTATTTGATTTTTAACGACTTAATCAGGAGATTAAGCCGAGCGTAGACTTAGTTTAAACCCTTAGTGATACAATGACTTGAGTCATTGTATCACTTTAAGCGCGAAATAAAGGGTAGCCCTCATCTCCTTACACTTTTACAACTTCAACAGTTTTTTTTAAATAAACCAAATAACTTTCAGGTTTTGGAAAATTCATCTGTGCTAACAATTCGGCATAAGCCCTAACTTGTTGTTTATGTTTTTCATTGGGTTTTCCTGTTTTATAATCGATAACCACCGTTTTTTCTTTTAAAAATACGAGTCTATCCGGACGGTGAAACTGTCCAAAAGAATCAATCAGATCAGTTTCGTTTGCAACATGCAAACCTTCTAAATAAAAGGCACTTAAAATAGAGTGATTCACAATTTGATCGATATAATCACTAATCCTTAGTTGATCTTGGGGCTTTATATATCCAGCATACAAGGCACGATCCAGTCCTTTTTGCACATCATTAATACTCCGAATTGAGGCCATTATTTCATGCACATAAATTCCCCAAATAAGCTGAGTATACTTTTCTGCTAATGGTTTAAATTCAGACGAGTTAGACAAACTCAAATGGCTTCGCCAAGAGGCTCCATTCATCTTTTTAAGATAATAAAAACTCGAGTCTTCAATGTGTTTAGCATCAGGTAATCGAATCGTATTTCCAAATCGATAACAACCTTCTTCCAGTAAAAATTCCTTCTTATCAGCCAAATATTCATTGAACATGGCTGAGGGTGTAAACGAATTGTATATGTTCTCAGTCGCTTTTTTACTTTTCTTCTCTTCAAATTTATTGGCCAATATAAATAAACGATGTTTAGCCCTAGTTAAAGCGACATAGATTAAATTAGTATCGTCAAGTTTTTGATTTGCTTGTTCCTCATCATAAGCGTCGGAAAGCGTTGTGTCCTTTAGCGAGTTCAATGAAAAAGGGAAAGATTTAAGTTTATTCAATTTCTCCACTCCCGGATTTAACCAACTTTTATTTCTTCCAGCCATTGTTTTTAGACTCTTGTCTGTAATCGGAAAAATGACAACAGGATATTGCAATCCTTTTGCTTTAAAAATTGTTTGAATAGTAACCGCATTTAAACCACTGGGGAGATCAATAAAATTTTCGTGCTCATGATCCGTCCACCAAATCATAAAATCGCTTAATTGACTATAAGGAACTCTTTTAAATTCGTGCAAGAAATCCAGAAAAAATTGCAAATAAGGATCGGGAGTTTGTAACTTAAAAACACGAACCAGATATTCTGCCAGCTCATAAACATCTGCTTGATTTAGCTTATTTTGATCGATACGAAAACCATACTTTTCGAGTAAGTCTGAGAAAGCCATTGAAAAATCCTTTTCTCCCAACATTAAGCCAGACACCAGCTGATGAAAATTAGCCAAAGAATGCTCACCTAATAATTGCTCTTTGAGTAAAAAACGAATAATTTCTGTTTTGTAAAGTATTTCTTTAGGATGAAGTATAGATTGAAAAAAGCTCAATAAAAATTTCACTTTGGAAGAAGAGGAAACACGCAAAGCCACAGAGGAAATAACCGGAATATTATGTTCAATTAGTATATCGGCATAAGCGGTGGCTTCAGAATTTTTTCGTACTAAAATGGTAATATCCCGATATTCATACTTCTCTTTTAAAGCCAAATTCAACGAATCGAGTATCTTAGAGTTTAGAATATTCTCATTTTTTTCTTCTGTCAAATGAATATCAATCATCCCAGCACCCAATTTATCTGAAGCTACCGATTGTTTTACTTGATCATATACCTTCTTAGCACTGTCAGGCAACCAATTGGAAGCTTGAATAAATTGAAATAAATCATTATTAAATTTTACAATTTCCTCATCGGAGCGATAATTTACCTGCAATGGCTCTTCTTGATAATTCTCTTTCAATAAACGTTCCCGTTGATAGCTTAGGTCATCAGGTTTATTCAATAATTCCGGTAACTCAACAAATTGCTTTACTTCACTCCCACGCCATCGATAAATAGATTGTTTACCATCTCCAACTACCAAATTAAAATGGTTTTCGGAAAGACTATTTTCGATCAATGGCAACAAATTATTCCATTGTAAGGAGGACGTATCCTGAAATTCATCTAAAAGAAAATGCCAATACCAATTGCCAATTCGCTCGTAAATAAAAGGAGCAGGTTCGCCTGAAATTGCCTGAGCAATCAGTTTATTAAAATCGGAAATATGCAAAACATTGGATTCTGCTTTGAGTTGAAATATCAATTTCTCGATTTCGTTTAAAACAACTAAAGGATAGATTTGCTGAGAAACCTGTTTAAATATCAGATAATTATTAAGATTTTCTTCTATAAAATCATTTAATTTATGAAAATAGAGGACAAGTTCTTCCTTGATCGATTCTATCTTTGCTTGGTCGGCTCCATCCGCCTTTCCTGCACACCAAACATTTTCATTTATCGATTTCCAAACCCAGGCTTTCGGTTTTATTTCATTCACGGCAAAATTTGGATGTGACAATTTAATAAACCAGTTGCAAATATTTCCGTTTCCATGATAAAAGCTATTGCAATCGAGTCCTTGATTATGAATTAATTTCTTCGCCTTTTGAGCTATATCATTTACAAAATTTTTAAACACTTTCAGTTCCGCAAATACTTCATCTTTAACTTTTAACAAGTCTTCTATAGAAAGTTTGCGTAAATCAATCAAAAATTCTTCTTTAACATCCTCCAACAAATTCTTGGCCAATCCACGTAAATCATCATCAATTTTTCGTGACTTATCGCTTCCAATTTTGTGCAAAGAAAAATCGAGCAAAACCTCCGTTAATCTTGGATTATCATTGCCTATTCGGCTAATCAAATCATTTACAGCCATTTTTAAAAGATTATCGGCATCTAATTCTACATCAAAACTTATGGCAATGCCTAAATCGTGGGCAAAAGATTTTATAACCCGATGTGTAAAACTATCAATCGTGCTGATGGCAAAATCGGAATAATTATGTAAAATTAATTGCAATAAAAGACGAGCCTGTTTTTGAATTTCTTCAATACTCTTTTGTCTTCCTTCCTTATTTCCCAGGTTAATATATTTATCCTGAGAAGCAATTATAGGATTGAAAATAAAATCCAATTCATTACCTTCTGTATAATTAACAATCTGAATTAGATATTCTAAAATACGCTGCTTCATCTCATTGGCGGCATCTTTTGTAAAAGTAAGCGCCAAGATATGTTTGAAATTCTCGGGTTTAACAAGGCTAAGTTTCAGATATTCTATAGCCAATATAGTTGTTTTACCTGACCCTGCAGAGGATTTATAAACGACGAAATTCTTCATTGGGAAGGCTTTCTGTATTTTCCGGAAATAGTATTTGTCGCTCTTGCTTTTTCAACTGCATCAGGAACAATTTTCTTAGGTTCGACTTCAGTTCCCGGTTTTTGTTGCTTCTTCCTTTTGAATAATTCATTCACAAAATTGAATTCTTTTCGGTAAAAAACACCTACTCCTTGGGTATAAGGAGCAATATTGTCAAATAAATCTACCGTATTGGTTCGGTTAAAAGCTTTGAGTCGGAAGCGACCATCTTTTGTGATTTTAACTTCCACATTGATATCACCCACAATATTACTGGTATTTGAATTTGATATATTGTCCAAATTCTGATAACCAAAATTACCATCCACTGTAACACGTTCATCAAACAATTGCGTTGAGAGCGCAACCTCAACTTCTTTGTTAGTGATTGCACCGCCAGGACGATATTTGATTCCGACATCCAAATCATTGCTGATTTGCGATAACCAATTTCCCAACTGATTAGCAACTAATTGCAATGAAGAACCTCCAACATTAGAAGCAAAATCATCGTTTCCAGTAGCAGAAGCAAAACTAAAACTATTGAGTACCAATAGGGACAACATTTGTTGTGACATCTCCGCCTCATTCGTCGTATCAATTTGACTAAAAACGGACTGCCGGACTTCTTCGCTAGAATTAGGGAATTCAAATCCAAATTTAACATGGGGATTTAAAATTTGATCGCTCAAACCGATCACGCAATCAACAGGTACTCTGGAACGAAAAGAAGTATCTTGAATAGCACCTAAAGTATTAAGTGATGTTTTTACATGATATACAGCTTTCATATTTAACATACCTGTATAAGGATCGCCTGTCCAAGAAATGCTTCCTCCATCAACTAAATCAAAGCGTTTTTTATACACATTCTTTATTGTAAAAAGAAAAGTTCCTTCACTTATTCGGTAATCTCCGGCCATAGTAAAATTACCGGCACGATTCATGTTCAGATTTAAATTGCCCATACCTTTGGCCTGAATATTACCTAAATCACCCGGCAAGATAAGATCTACACTTGCATCCGGAGTAAGGCTCAATTCCATATTTAAACTAAATTTGGAGGGTTCTGTAATTTTCTTAATTACTGGCTTATCCGTTTTGTCCTTGCTATGATTTACAAAAGTAATAAACTCATTTTCTGATATATCAGCAGTTAAGTTTATTGGAATTACCATTTCGCTTCCCTTGCTCGCTTCCACATATATTTCCATTCCCACATCATTAAAAAGGCCATTGATATCAAGCGAACCATTTACAAATGCTTTTCCGTAAAAAAGCGAGTTCATTCCCTTTCTTGTATTCAAACCCATAAATTCTTGTGGCCAGACAGATAAATCCACTCCAAAATTAGTTAAATGATCGTGAAATAAACCCCCATACACTGGAGCCTGATTATCCATTTCATCCCTTAAAACAGCATCTCGGAAATCGATAAAATAATTATCTATTTCGGCATTTGCATTTAATTTATATTCTGTATTGAGATAAATAACCCTAAAACCAACATTATTAAATTTAATATTTCCTTTTAGATCAGTCTTATCTATTTGTCCGCCAATCAATACATTACCGGAAATATCACCTTCAAGATGATCGGCTAATTTGTATAAAAACGGGCTTATAACCTGAATTGGTAATTTATTTAAGAACAAGGAAAAATCAAGCGAATTTTCTGTTTTATTTGGAAAATAAAAACCTTCAAAAACCAAAGGTTTCTGTATTTGATTATCCTCAAGTATTTTCTCTATATCTGCATTTATAAAGATGGATTTATCCAAATTACGTTTTGAATTTAGGAGCACATTGCCGATGAGTTCCTTATTCACTTTTAGATCGCTAACCCTCAGGTTTGCAAGGAAATCTACATTATTAAAGATATTGATAAATTGTATTTCACCATTGATTAAGCCGTCTAAATCGATTCCTTTATAGTTGAGAAGGATATCAGAATTAGAGATATTGAAATTATTGAAATTAATCCTAAAATCTTGCCGGTTTTGAGGATCGAGTCCTCCCATTAATTCAACTAACTGACTGCCCGAATAAAAACCTACTTTTTCAAAAATCAATCCATTTTCATTTATTCTAAATCGATTTTCAGGATTAATATACCAAGCAGTATCATTGATAATTAAGTCAACTTTTTTTAGCTTAATATCAATAGATGGCATTTGACTTATACTCACATAACCGGCAATATCCCCTTTATTTCGAATCGATTTAAATTTATTCTTCCAATCGACTAAAAACTGTATGCTATCATGAATTGATAATGTAGAAAACCGAAAATTATCAATGCTAAACTGAAGCGTATCCTCTTCTTGCTCTTCTTTAAAGATCAGAGCATTTGCTAATAAATCGGCATTGAGCACATGGTTTTTATTGTTGATATTTAGCTTTAAACTATCAATTTTTATTCCATGATAGATGGCATTAGGGAAATTAATTTGTGAATTCAATACGTTCATTTCAGCATCAAAATTTCCGTTCCAAAACCCATTTTCCGACACTTGAAGTGACTCATGTATAAGTGGCAAAATGGTTGATAAATCTTTGAATCGGATGTCCCAATTCATATTTTTGGTATACAGCGCCGAATCCAATTGCAAATTAGAAATTATATTAGGGAGGTAATTGTTTAAAAATAAACGTCCCGTATTTTTCATTTCACTCAATAAAAATTCACCTCGAATATCGCCATCAATAAAGTCGGAATTCAGACTAATCGTCCTATAATTATCCTGATCTGAAGAAGTCCTAATTTTTAAGGCCTGCATCCAATAGCGCTTGTCTTTATAAAAAAGAATTGTACTGTCGAGTCCAATTTCTCCCCTGATATTATCTATTGTGTTCCCGCTAAAATTAAGTTTAATATCAGTAGCCAAAACAGCTGACGAATCAACAGGTAATAGACCTAACAAAGCCAAATGTGTTTGATCTAATTTTAATTCAAAATCAAAATTAGGAACCAGTGTATCAAAATAAATATGCCCCTGAAAATCTGCTCTTATGAGCTCATCATTTATAGAAATATCTCCGGTAAATTGCTTTTCCTGAAACAGACCATTGATGCCTATATCATCAAATTGCTTGTCTTTGAATTGAAATGAATTTATTTTCCCCTGAACATTGGCATAGAGATGTTCCATATCCAGGCCTTCGCCTTTCACATTCAGGTCAAAATCGGCATTGCCAAAATATTCTTTTTTATCCAAAAAACTACCTAAATTGAAATGCCGAGCTTGAAAATCTCCTTTATATTCAATTATATCTCTTTCCGCATTATTACTAAACTGCACGTCGGTAGCCAACTGACCAATATTTGTATAGAAATCTGCATTGGAGACAAAGTCGTTATAGAAACCCGTAAAATTTCCCTTAATATTAATAGCGCCAATGGAAGTTGCTACATCTGGCAATTGATCTAGTTGATAGCCACCAGGCAATTGAAAAAGCTGAATATCACGTATTGAGGTAGAAAAATCACGTATCCGCAAATTAATAAAAGTTTCTAAAATATTTGGCAAACCCGTCATCTGAATACTCCCTGCAAAAGATGTTTCATAACCCAGAGTAAGCAGGATATTTCGCATTCTCAACTTTCGAAGAGGCCCACTAATAATCCCTTTCAATTTAAATGGATTATTCATCCCTTCGAGAACAGGAGCGAAAAAAGCAATATCATTCGTGTTTACTTGTCCTTCAAGTATTTCTCCTGATAAACTAACTTCCTCGACAAAATGTTTATAAGAAGTCCAATTTGGATAATCAAAATTAAGGTTGAATTCCAGGTTTGAATTTGGAGCTTCAAAAAAGGCATAATTCAATCGCATGCCTTCCTTAAAAATAATAAAGTCTCCCTCAAAATGATCAATCTGAAAACCCGATTTCTCTTTTGCACTAATATGCCGAATCACCATGTTTAGACTATCGTTAAACATAGAAATATTCCTTAAACTTATGTCTAATGCCTGCAAATCAATATCCGAATAATTAATTCCAAATTCAGACTGTTTTATATTTTCTTCAATTTGATATATAAAATGACTATTATGTATATCCAATTGGTTTACTTTAAGCCTAAAGTCTGAAGAACTCTGAGCCAGGCTATCCTCCACACCAATCTCCTGATTGTGGAACTTTCTGAAAAGCCGAACAATATTTAGATTTTTCTCCCCTGTATACTCTCGTATAAAAACGTTGGCACTATCAATATCAAGCATATTAATTGCCACCCCCGATTTAAACGCCTTGAATAAGTTTGTCGATAAATAAATACTTTTTAAATGAATCAAAGGATTATTTTGCAAGTCATTTATTTCGATTCCTTTTGCTTTAAGCGTGAAAAAAGCGGATACACTTAAGCGATCAATTTTCACCTGAGCATCCAAATATTTAGAAAGATGAATAGCAGCAGTTCGGGCTAAATAAGTTTGAACCACATTATTTCGCAATAATCCGGTAGAAATAATCCCAATGGTAAACAAAATTACCACCGACATACTTATTGTTCTATAAAATTTTCTTTCCACCAAAAATAGATTGATTAAATTTGCCAAAATTTAAATTGTATGAGTACGTATATTTTAGGTATAGAATCTTCTTGCGATGATACCTCTGCGGCAGTTTTACAAGACGATACTATTTTGGCAAATGTCATTGCAAATCAAGATGTTCACATGAAGTTTGGCGGAGTTGTTCCCGAACTCGCTTCTCGTTCACATCAGCAAAACATTATTCCCGTTATACACCGTGCCCTACAGGAAGCAAATATAAGCAAAAAACAACTTAGTGCCATTGCTTTTACACGAGGACCAGGCTTAATGGGATCTCTTTTAGTTGGAACTTCTTTCGCTAAAGCATTTGCAATGGGATTAAATATTCCACTAATCGAAGTGGACCATTTGCAAGCCCATATATTAGCTCATTTTGTTCAATTGAAAGAACAAAGAAAACCTGTTCCAAATTTTCCGTTTTTATGTTTAACTGTTTCCGGCGGACACTCCCAAATTGTGCGTGTGGATGATCATTTTAAAATGAAACTTTTGGGGGAAACCATTGATGATGCTGCGGGCGAAGCTTTTGATAAAACAGCAAAAATTATGGGCTTGAATTATCCGGGAGGTCCTTTAATTGACAAATTAGCACAAACAGGAAATCCAAAAGCTTTTTCATTTCCCATTCCTCAGATTAAAAACCTGGATTATAGTTTTAGTGGAATAAAAACCTCCTTTCTTTATTTTTTACGTGATAATCTAAAATTAAATGAAAATTTTATAGAAGAAAACAAAGCCGATTTAGCCGCTTCTATGCAGTATACTATTGTTGAAATATTAATGAGAAAGCTTGTGAAAGCAGCAAAACAAGAAGGTATTAAAGAAATTGCTATTGCCGGTGGGGTTTCTGCTAACTCAGGTTTACGGAATGCTATTAAAAAAGGAGAACAAAATTATGGGTGGAGCACCTTTATTCCTGATTTTCAATTTACAACCGACAATGCAGCAATGATAGCTATTACAGGCTTGTTTAAATATCAGAATGGAGAATTTACGAATCAACAAGCAACTCCTTATACACGTTCTAGATTCAAATAAGAAGTATGAATATTCTAATGGTCTGTTTAGGAAATATTTGTCGCTCTCCAATGGCTGAAGGAGTTATGCGTCACAAGATTAAGGAATACGATTTAAATGCAAACGTTGATAGCTGCGGAACTGCAGATTATCATATTAGTCAATCGCCTGATAAACGTGGAATCCAAACCCTGCTAAAATACGGCATAGATATTTCGCAACACCGAGGACAGCAATTCAAAGTTGCTGATTTCGATACTTTCGATTTAATTTTTGCCATGGATACTAAAAACTATTCTGATATAGTAGCAAAAGCAAGAAGTCAAGAGGATATAAAAAAAGTCAAACTCCTTTTAGACGAAACTCATCACGATTTACAAAAAATTGTTCCTGATCCTTATTACGGCTCATTAGTCGATTTTGAAGAAACCTATCTTTTAATAGATAACGCATGTGAGCAGTTGGCTAAACGCTTATCTTTATAAAGAAATAAAGGTGCACTCCTGTACACCTTTACTTACAAACCATTGTATAATTCTTTTTTTGATAAAAGATTAGACTTCAAAAGTACTCAATTATTACAGCTATAGCTACTTAATTGTCAATTTATATTGATTCTACTTATATATATTGTATGTATTAATAT
>JAGGUP010000057.1 GCA_021158405.1 Bacteroidales bacterium | reverse complement strand
CAATAGAATATTGTTTAATCATATTTAACTAAAAGCCCTAAATCTTTATTTGACTTAGGGCTTTCTGTATTTTTCAATAGATGTTAAAAATTACTATGTTTTTAAATGATTTATTGGAAAAATCATGGATTTTCCGTAAACTTGTTTCCGATATATTTTTTTAAAAAATTTGTACGATTAACCATTTAAACTAGCCTCATGAATTATATTCTATTCGACGATAACTCTAGGAATACCTTACTTCCATTAACCTTTATGCGGCCTGTAGCCGATATTAGAATTGGAATAATGACTATTCGGGAAAAATGGGAACATTATTTAAATGCTAAAACTTCCACACTTACTGAAGGATATTTGAGTGAAAAATATCCTATTGTTCGCGGAGAAGAAAATATTTTAATTAATGGTTCAGTTAGTCCATCTCCAGAATTGGTAGAAAAAGTACTTGCTCTTCATCCTAAAGAAGTCCTGGTTGGAGAAGATTATATCATTGCCATGCGCGTATCGAATGATGAATTTGATATGATTGATGAAATTGATGCCGCTCAGAAAATTACTACAGATATCAATCATTTTAAGCTAAATCATCCTTGGGAGATATTTCAATTCAATGGCGAAGCAATTATCATGGATTTTGTTCGCCTTACAAAAAATAGAAAATCACAGCCAATCAGTCCTACAAATAATATTCTTGGACATGAAAATATTTTTATTGAAGAAGGAGCTATAATTGAGTTTGCAACCTTAAATGCAAACGAAGGTCCAATATATATTGGAAAGAATGCCGAAATAATGGAAAATGCTGTTATTCGGGGTCCATTTGCATTATGTGAAAATTCTACTGTAAAAATAGGAGCAAAAATATATGGACCTACCACAATTGGTCCTTGGTCAAAAATTGGTGGGGAAGTGAGTAATTCTGTTATTTTTGGTTATAGCAATAAAGCACACGACGGGTTCCTTGGAAATTCTGTAATTGCCGAATGGTGTAATTTAGGTTCGGATACCAATACTTCAAATCTTAAGAACACTTATGAACCTATTCGTATTTGGAGTTATATACAAAAATCATTTATCGACACCGGACTTACTTTTTGTGGTTTAATTATGGGTGATCATTCCAAATGCGGTATCAATACCATGTTTAATACAGGTTCTGTAGTTGGAATAAATTCAAACATATTTGGAAGCGGTTATCAACGTAATTTTATTTCCAGCTTCAAATGGGGTGGTCCAGCCGGATTTAGTCGCTATAATCTTGAAAAAGCAATTAATGTAGCTCGAATCGTTTACAAACGCCGAGGAATTGATTTTGATCTTGTAAATGAAAATTTATTCCGAAATGTTTTTGATATGACCGCCGGAACAAGTAATTATTGATACTATATAAAAAAACAATATACAAAATGCCCTTAATGGGCGTTTTTGGTATATGATTTGAATGCTTTATTTCAACGTTCAAGCGAAAATAATGAATGTTATTATAATTACTTGATAATCTGATTATTTAGATATTTTCTAAAAATTTGGGTAGATAAGAACAATACTATTTTAATAAATTGCTGACAAATTGTCTCAAATATATGAATTTTAAAATGTCAAATTTCTTGGAGTTCTCCAATTTAATAAATAATGAAAGTGAATTTATTCCTCTTTTAACTGAAGAAGATGAAGAACAAATGAATACTGAAAAAGTGCCTGATTCTTTACCTGTACTTCCTTTAAGAAATACAGTTTTATTTCCAGGTGTAGTAGTTCCAATTACTGTTGGTCGTGATAAATCCATTCAACTCATTAAAGATTCCTACAACAATGGAGATAAAACCATTGCTGTTGTTGCTCAGAAAGATGTAAAAATTGAAGAGCCTGTTTTTGATGATTTGCATAAAACCGGAACTCAGGCCTATATCTTAAAATTGCTTACAATGCCCGATGGCAGTACAACTGCCATTATCCAAGGAAAAAGGCGTATCAAACTTGAGGAGATGCTTAGTGACGAACCTTATTTCAGAGCTACAATTACTCCTATTCTTGAAGATAAAAGTCAGATAAGGGCTGAGAATTTTAAAGCTTTGCTCGAATCGGCCAAAGATTTGTCTATACAAATTATTAAACTTTCTCCCAATCTGCCTTCAGAAGCTGCTTTTGCTCTCAAGAATATTGAAAGCCCTAGTTTCCTTGTTAATTTTATTGCTTCAAATTTAAACATTGAAGTCGACAAAAAACAAAAATTGCTAGATATAGATTCTATTGAGGTTCGCACTCAAAAGATTTTGTCTATTTTGACAAAAGAGCTTCAAATGTTAGAGCTGAAAAATAAAATCCAAAGCAAAGTAAAAGTTGATTTAGATAAACAACAGCGCGATTATATTCTCAATCAACAATTGAGAATAATTCAAGAAGAATTGGGTGATATTCCCAGTGATACCGAGATTGCTGACTTGGAAGAGCAAGCCAAAACAAAAAAGTGGTCGAAAGAAGTAGCAGATACATTCGCTAAGGAGCTGAAAAAGCTGAAGAGAATGAACCATCAAGCGGCTGAATTTTCAATTCAATTGAATTATTTAGAGACCTTGATAGAATTGCCTTGGAACGAATACTCGAAAGATAAACTCGATCTCAAATATGCTGAGAAGGTTCTGAATCAGGATCATTATGGTATGGATGAGATTAAGGAACGAATAATAGAATATTTAGCAGTTATTCAATTAAGAGGAGATTTGAAATCACCTATTTTATGTTTGGTAGGCCCTCCGGGGGTTGGAAAAACATCTTTGGGAAAATCGATTGCCAGAGCATTAAATCGCAAATACATTCGAATGTCTTTAGGCGGTTTGCGCGATGAATCAGAATTGCGTGGTCATAGAAAAACATATATTGGTGCTTTGCCCGGCAGGATTATACAAAACATTAAAAAAGCGGGTTCAGCCAATCCGGTATTTGTTCTTGATGAAATAGATAAAGTAAGCGGAAATAATTTCAGTGGAGATCCACAAGCAGCTCTATTGGAAATTTTAGATCCAGAACAAAATAGCAATTTCCACGATAATTATTTGGAAGTCGATTTTGATTTATCTAGGATTATGTTTGTGGCTACCGCCAATACACTTTCAACTATTCATCCTGCATTAAGAGACCGCATGGAAATTATTGATTTGAGTGGTTACTTACTCGAAGAAAAGATTGAAATAGCCAAAAAACATCTCGTTCCAAAGCAGTTAAAAGAACATGGCGTTAAAAAAACACAAGTTTCTTTTACTAAGAAAATACTTGAAAAGATTATTGATGATTATACTAGAGAGTCCGGTGTTAGAGGTCTTGAAAAGAAAATAGCAAAAATAATTCGAAATCGAGTTAAATATATTCTTCTGGAATCCGATTACAATAAATCCATCACGGCAGAAGATGTGGTTAAAATTTTAGGCCGTGCACGATTTCAACGGGAAAGAGATTTAAATAATGACGTGGCTGGTGTTGTAACCGGTTTAGCCTGGACTCAGGTGGGCGGTGAAATATTGTTTATAGAATCAAGTATCAGCAAAGGAAAAGGACATTTAAGCTTAACGGGGAATTTGGGTGATGTTATGAAAGAATCAGCCACTATTGCTTTTGAGTATTTAAAAGCTCACGCTGATCGATTTAATATTGCACCTGAACTTTTTCAACAGTACAATCCTCATATCCACATTCCGGAAGGCGCTACTCCAAAAGATGGTCCATCTGCCGGTGTAACCATGATAACAGCTCTTGTTTCTTTGTATACGCAACGTAAGCTTAAAAAGCAAATTGCTATGACGGGGGAAATTACTTTACGTGGGAAAATTTTACCGGTAGGAGGGATAAAAGAGAAAATTCTTGCTGCTAAGCGAGCCAAAGTGAAAGAAATACTACTTTCGGAAGCCAATAGAAAAGACATCGAAGAAATAAATGAAAAATATATCGAAGGAGTAACATTCACTTATTTCGAAAACATGTTAGATTTGGTTGATTATGCTTTGTTAAAAGAAAAAGTAAAAAATCCACAGGATTTATCCATTGCAAAAACTGACAATGAAAAACCTTAAAAAATATTACAATATCCCAGCTGATCCACAGGATGTATATACAGCCTTAACAAATCCATTTACTATTGAGTTGTGGACGGGTGAAAAAGCGATTATGAGCGAAGAAGAAGGTTTTGAATTTAACCTCTGGAATGGTGATATTGTTGGAAAAAATATAACTATTGAACCGAATGTTCGTATTGTACAACAATGGTATTTTGGTGATGAAGATGAAGATAATCCTTCTATCGTGAATATCAAGCTTTGGGAAGTAAAAGGAGGAACTTCTGTTGAGCTTTTACATACGAATATTCCAGACGAAGCTTTTGAAAATATTATCAATGGTTGGGATGAAGCTTATTTTGGGGCTATTGCCAAACTTTTTGAGGTTTAATATCTTTTATTTAATGCGCTATTTCATTATTTCTTCCAATGAATAAAGATCAATCTTTTTCTTTCAATTTTAAGCTGATCCTTTGCGAGTTTTATCTGTTTGATAAATTCAATTCATTTCCAGAAATTCGATAAGATTTCAATTATTAAAAGCGGAACTAAAAAGAAACTATTATCTTTGCCAAAAATTCATTATGCCATTAAAAACACTTGTACTCGGAGCAAGTCTAAAACCTGATCGATATGCATTTAAAGCAGTCAATATGCTGAAGAAATATGGACATCCTGTTGTAGCAGTTGGGGCTCGTGAATCGAGGATAGGAGATACTGAAATTCATACAGGATTTCCACAATTTAAAGATATCGATACCGTTACTCTCTATATTGGACCGCAGAATCTAGTAACTTTTTATGATTATATATTGGAGTTGAATCCACGGCGATTAATCTTTAATCCGGGAACCTATAATATAGATCTGAGTAATCTAGCAAAAGAAAGAGGGATAGAAATCATAGAAACTTGTACTTTGGTTTTGCTTTCGAGTGGACAGTTTGAAATGAATTAATTTATGAAAGCATTAAGAAACAAGTTTAATCTTCTCCTTATTATTTTTGGAATCTTTGTCTCTATTCCTTATATATCTACAGCACAAGTTGAAGTAAACCTTTTAACTAATTGTGCTACAGGTAATATACAAATTCCTGTTCAGGTTAAGAATTTTGATAATATATCTTCATTTGAACTTGTATTGGAATTTAATCCTGAAGTTGTTTCTTTTCAAAAAAGTCTTATTCATAATCCCACTTTCACAATTAATAACGATAGCCGATATTTCATTCAGGTATTTGATGAAAATAATAAAATAAAAATACAATGGTCAGCCTATTACGGAATAAGCCTTGTTGATGAACCTTTACTTTTTCTTGAATTCCAACAAGTTGGAAGTGGTAATAGCGATTTTGTTTGGAATGAAAATGAATCCCATATTTTTATACTTGGAAATTCAGAACAAGTGGTCAATTATTCTGTTCAATCTAATCTCACTATTCCCTTTTCAAGTGCCTTTCTATTTGATATTAATCAATTGAGTACAGGATGTAGAGACGATAGCGAGAATGGGTGTAAAGCGCAGGCGGAAGCAATAATTACAGGAGGTTCAGAACCCTATAGTTATCAGTGGCAAGATAAATTCAATCAGCGCACTCAAACAGCCATCGGCCTTTGTCAAGATCCTGTTTCAGTGATTGTTAAAGATGCAAATGGATGTATTTTCGGAAATATTTTCCAGGCTAAAATATTCGCTGCAAACAATTTGCAAATAACGGCCAATCCTGAAATCGCTTTTATTACAAAACCTACGGTTGAATTTAGTAGCGAATACAGTGGAGATGAACCTCAAGCCTATAAATGGGATTTTGGAGATGGAGGAACTGCATTTACTGCAAATGCCGAACATACTTTTGAGCAGATTAGCCATTATCCTATTTCTTTGTGGACTCGTAGCAATGAGGGCTGTGATACCACTGTTCAAATAAATGATTTTGAAGTAAGGGAATTGGATTTTTGCATACCAAATGTATTTACGCCAAATGGAGACAATATAAATGATCGATGGATTTTTAAAATTGGAAATCCTCCAACCATTAAAGATGATAATAACTTAAAAACAGGCATTTATGAAACTTCAAGTTGTGCCGGTGAAGATTTAATATTCAATGAACATTTTAAAAGTACACGATTGATTGTAATCAATCGAAATGGTAGTAAAGTATATGAATGCAGTGATTGCGAAGAAGGATGGGATGGAGGAACGCTTCCAGACGGGGTCTATTTTTATGTCTTCGAATGGGAAGGCGAATATTCAAGCGGTCGCGAACAAGGTGATGTAACAATTTTAAGAGGAAAATAACAACTTTATTTTATGGATGAAATTCAGGAAATTCAAGCATTTGCAACACAAGTTAGGAGAGATGTTTTACGTATGGTACACAGTGCCAAATCTGGCCATCCGGGAGGTTCTTTAGGATGTGCTGATTTTGTGAGTGTGCTATATAAGAAGATATTAAAATACGACTCTGCTAATTTTACAATGGATGGTATAAACGAAGATCTTTTCTTTTTATCGAATGGGCATGTGGCACCAGTATGGTATAGTATTATGGCACGTTCAGGATTCTTTCCTATAGAAGAATTAAGCACTTTACGTCAGTTAGGTTCTCGTCTTCAGGGACATCCAACCAATCATGAAGGATTACCCGGGATTCGGATTGCTTCCGGATCTTTAGGACAAGGTTTATCGGTTGCACTTGGTGCTGCTCAAGCAAAAAAACTCAATAACGACAATCGTCTGGTTTTTACCTTGCATGGCGATGGGGAATTGGATGAAGGTCAAATATGGGAAGCACTTACTTATGGAGCCGCAAAAAAAATAGATAATATTATTAGCACAATCGATTACAATCAAAAGCAAATTGATGGTCCTATCAAAGAGGTTCTTGATCTACTCGATTTAAAAGCAAAATTTATTGCTTTTGGTTGGGAAGTCTTAGAAATGCAAGGAAATGATGTTGCAAATGTAATTGCAGTTTTAGAACAAGCCATTACTAAAACCGGCAAGGGAAAACCCGTTGCAATTATTATGCATACTGAAATGGGAGCGGGAGTCGATTTTATGATGGGCACACATAAATGGCACGGAACTACGCCCAATGATGAGCAATTGGAAATAGCTTTAGCTCAACTTCCTGAAACTCTTGGAGACTATTAAAATTATCTTATTACTTTAATCGAAAATAATGAAAAAATATACCTACACAGAAAAAATTGATACTCGTTCAGGTTTTGGCGCAGGACTTCATCATCTTGGAAAAACAAACCCCAATGTGGTGGCCTTAGTTGCTGATTTAACAGGTTCCTTAAAAATGGGTGCTTTCAAAAAAGATTTCCCGGAACGTTTTTTCCAATCAGGCATTGCAGAAGCCAATATGATGGGAATGGCTGCAGGTTTAACCATTGGAGGTAAGATTCCATTTGCCGGAACATTTGCTGCTTTTGCTACAGGTCGTGTTTATGATCAGGTTCGCCAATCGATTGCTTATTCTTTCAAGAACGTTAAAATTTGTGCTTCTCATGCTGGTATTACTTTAGGAGAAGATGGAGCTACACATCAAATTATAGAAGATATTGGATTGATGAAAATGTTACCGGGTATGGTGGTGATCAGTCCTTGCGATTATAATCAAACCAAGGCTGCAACACTTGCTATTGCTGATTATGTTGGTCCGGTATATTTACGTTTTGGTCGTCCTGCAGTTCCTAATTTTACTGAGGCAGATGAAAAGTTTGAAATTGGCAAAGCTCAATTATTGAATGAAGGTACAGATGTTACAATCATAGCTACAGGCCATATGGTTTGGGAAGCTATTCAAGCCGGAGAAGCTCTTGAAAAAGAGGGGATAAATGCTGAAATCATAAATATACATACCATTAAGCCTTTGGATAAAAGTGCAATTCTTGCTTCAGTGAAAAAAACAGGATGTATTGTTTGTGCTGAGGAACATCAAAAAGCAGGCGGCCTCGGTGAAAGTATTGCCTCTTTATTAAGCGAAAATCTTCCTACTCCCATGGAAATGGTTGCCATTAATGATGAATGGGGACAAAGTGGAACTCCAAGCGCTTTATTGGAAAAGTATGGATTAAATGCAGCAAGTATAAAGGATGCAGCGAAACGATTACTAGCTAAAAAAGCTTGATTAACTTGCTAAATGAAAGAGTTATAGTTGATTATTTGGAATATTTTCCATATTTTGAAGAAGCTGTATAACATCAAGAAACTTAATCAACTGAAATGTAAAACTATAGTTTTTTGGCATAAATGTTGATAAACTTTGAATGAGTTCTTTCATTAAGTTAATCTTAATTATAGCGTCGGAGTGGTTACCGCGCTATTCAGGAGTAGTGATACTCCGCGTAATTAATATTTTTTTAATAATTGTTCGAAAGCCGAGGATTAATTTCTTTGGCTTTTTTTTGGTTTAATAAGATGAAGAGATTATTTTTTTCTCTGCGAAAGATATAGCCCAAATAAAACAATGGCTATTCCACTTAATTTGATTAACGTAATAGATTCATCCAAAACAAAATAAGCAAATACCAAGGTAAATACGGGAATACTATTTGAAAATGCCGAAGCTTTGCTTGCTCCAATTTTAGAGATCCCATAAGCAAATAAAACAAATGCAAAAGAAGAGGCAAATAAAGCCAGATTAAACAGGGAAAAAGCTAGATCTATTGTAATTAGTCTAGGAAAGTTCATCAGATTTTCCCATTCAAAAGCAACTATTAAAGGAAGAAAGAAAACCAATCCAATGAAATTCTGGTAGATTGTAATTGTGATACTGTTATAATTATTAGTTAATTTTTTTAACCCTAAACCATAAATAGTTCCTGTTATTACGGCTAAAAACAACGTCAATATTCCAAGCCAGGAGAATGTAAAATTATTTCCAAACTCCAATACAACCAAAACTACCCCAACAAAAGAAATAAATAATCCAAAAATATTCATTCGGGTTAATTTTTCCTTAAAGAGAATATAAGCGCCAACAGGTGTGAATAAAGGAATTGTTGCAATAATGATGGAAGCCAAGGATGCGGAGGTAAATTTAATTCCATAGCCTTCAAAAATAAAATACAAAAAGGGTTGCGTAAAAGAAAGGAAGAGTAAAAAGAGATAATCTTTCTTCTGTATTCTTTGCAGTTTACGACTTGCTTTAGCAATGAAATACAAGAGGATAAATGATAAAATCAAGCGAAAAAAGATAATCAAAAGTGGTGTAAATACTTCCAATAATTGGCGTGTCCAAACAAAGGACAAGCCCCAAAACATCATGGCAAAGAATAGGGCAGGATAGGCTTTGTTGATGTTTAAGTTCTTCATTATCTCTTAGCTTCTAAATTTATAGTTACTCCAGCTTTTAGCCAAGTCTCAGGCTGCAAAACACCATTTTCAAAATACTTCTGATCGAATAGATTCAAACCATCGACAAACAGCGTATAGTATTTACGTTCGTAGTATAATTTAGCATTCGCCAAAAGTACAGCTTTATACGGTTCTTCTTGGTATTCTTGATTATCAAAATCATAGCTTTGAAAAACACCAACTCTATCGCGGTAGTTTATAGAAAAGCTAGCAAATAGGCTAGATGTCAATTTAAGCGTTCCTCCAAAATTTAACTGATGCTTTAAGTGTGTATTTGCATACTTTGTAAGCTGAGGGATTTCTTTGAATTTAACATCTAAATAGTTGTAGTTTAGGTAGATGTTGTGAAGTATTGAAGAATGAAAAGGGGCGTAATCAATTCCAACTTCAATTCCTGAAACATTTTGTTCCAAAATATTCTGCGTTTGCCATTTTTCTATATCCTCTAGCCAAACCCAATCGATAACATCTTTTCCTAAGCGAGAAAAGTAAACCAAATTGGCTTGAATATTTGATTGCAGATATTTCAATCCCAACTCAAAAGAAGTCGCTTTTTCTGGAAGTAATTGAGTGTTACCCATATTTGCGGGACCTGAGTAATACAAATCAGTAAAAGTGGGTAGACGCATCGCTTGATTAATTGATCCAATAATTTTAAGTTTTTTAGTGATGGAATAACTTAAATCAATTCCAGGATAGATTTTAAGCTTTTGACTATAGTCAGAATTCCAATTAATTAAAAAGCCAAATGCTGCATAAAATCTTGAATCCAGATTCAGCTGATGGTCGATAAATATACTCGCATTCGATCGTTCGAAATAACGAGAAAAGCTATAATCAGCATTCCAAGGGACGGGCATTGATTCTTCTTGAGTCTCGCCCAGACTGGTACTCCAAATGGATTCTGACTTGATTTCGGTTCCAATTTGAGTTTTCCCGAGTTTGCTTAAAAATCGATGATTGGTTTTTAAACCGTAGGTATCCGTTTGATGGAAATTTTGATAGATTGAAGGATTTTCTCGCGTTAGTACCCATTGATCTTGATGTCTTCTCCAGAACATACTAATTCTGGATACCAATTGTTTTCCAAAATTCAGATTTGCATTGCCATTGTATGCATTATTATACTCGTACTGAAGTGGATATTTGGCCGAATAAAAACCATTGGCGCCAAATTTCTTTTTTTGTGCTCCTAACTGAAAATCAAAACTGTATTTGTCAGCTATCCATTGCGATTGCATGAAAAAGTTATTCGTTTGAAAATCGGTATTTTCCATATAACCATCGCTACCCAATTTTTGATAACTCAAGAAGGTTCTGTTTTTTCCTTTGGCAAAATTTACAGAAGCGCCTAAGTTATAATAGGCGTTTTGTCCTCCTTCGCTTGTAATTTGAATTTGGTTTTTACTCGAAGGCTGGGTAACAATATTTACAGCACCCGCAAAAGCATTGGCGCCGTATATGCGCGCTGCAGAACCTTCAATAATTTCAATGCGCTGAATAGCTTGTGCAACTACGGGAAGGTTTAAACTAAAATGACCTGTTTGAGCGTCGGAGAGGGGGATTCCATTCAATAAAATCAGAACCTGATCGAAAGAACTTGCGCGAAGGGAAATATCGCTTTGAATGCCAAATCCGCCTCTTTGTCGGATATCTAATGCTCTTTGCTGACTGAGTATGCTTGCTACATCTTGTTGGCCCGATCGAAGAATCTCTTGCTTGCTAATTACGTTTATAAGTCGAGCTTGCTGACTAAAAACCAAAGGCTCAATTGCCGAAATGATTTCAATTTCTTCAAGTTCTAGTTTTTTATCAATACGTAGAGAATCTTCTTGAGCAAAAGAAGTGGCAGTACCTAATGCAAGTAGGCTGTAGGCTACATTCAAACTGGCAATTTTAATAATTCTTTTTAAACTGTTAAAAACAGCATAAGACTTATTTGTCCATTTTCTAAAAATAACCAGTTTCTGTTGAGGGCATGTTATTACTTCTCTCATTCTTTTTTGCTTTTGAAAGCGCAAATGTAAACAAATGACGATAGTAAAAAAGCCAATAAAATGCTAAATCATAAAAATTCAGATCTATTTAAAAATGCGTTCTTTATTTAAGAAATTTCGATAGGCTTGCGCATTGATATTATGCATCGTATTATTTTTCGCAAAATTGTGGAAACCAGAATAATCGGGTTTTGCACAGAAATAAAAAAAGCTGTGCTCCTCGGCATTCAATACGGCATCGATAGAAGAAATTGACGGAATACAAATAGGTCCGGGAGGAAGTCCCCTATATTTATAGGTATTGT
>JAGGUP010000117.1 GCA_021158405.1 Bacteroidales bacterium | reverse complement strand
GCATCAAAACGTTCGCACATTGCTCTCATCTTGGTATTATCTTCCATAACTAAATGACTGTCAAGTATTTCCATTCCTGCCTTTTGTGCAGATTCAACAACTTTGACCGCCAAAAGAGACACAATTCCCTTGATACGTAAACTTTCTTCAACACTTCCCAGCAGCAAATTGAGCTGTTTTGATTTTTTGCCAGATCTCAAAATATGAATAAACCCAAATGGGAAAAGTTTTCCCTTCGCTTTGCGCATTCCTTTGCTAATATCAGGCATAGCCACTAGAAATGCCACAACATTTTTATCTTGATCGATCACTACTTTAATAAAACGAGCATCGAGAAAAGGAAGAAAACGCTCCGAAAATTCAGTGATTTCCTTGTCATCTAAAGGAGCAAAACCATAAATTTCAGTATAGGTTTTATTTAAAAGAGCAAAAACGGTAGGAATATACGGTCGAACAGCTTTCGTTTTACTAAACTCTAAAATTTGATATCCGGCATCAATCACTCGCTGAAACATAGATTCATAAACAGGTGAAATTTCCTGAGGAACCTCTGCACGGTATTGAACCAAATCAATACTTTTGAAATATAAATTACGCTCCATATGAGTAATCATATATTCAAAACTTGGATTGGTTACGATTATAGAAACAGGATCGTCGAAACCACTCAACAAAAATCCTTGAGCATCTTTATCAGAAAAACCAATAGGGCCAACGAGTTTATTCATTTCTTTGTCCTTTGCCCAGCGCTCAACAGCCGCTAAAAGAGCATCAAAAACTTCTGCATCATCATAGGTTTCCAAAGCAAAGAATCGCGCATTCTTTTCATTATGAACGCTATTATAAGCCAGATTGATAATTCCCATTATGCGACCAAGCACTTTATTGTTTCTTTCGGCTAAAAGCAAAATGGTTTCGCAATGGGAAAAAGAATGATTCTTAGTAGAGTCAAACACTTTTTTTTCATCGGTAAGTAAAGGAGGAAGCCAATTCGAGTGATTTTTATGAATTTCGAAAGGCAAATGGATAAAGGCATTTAAATCCTTCTTACTTGCCACCGTTCGAATAACTAAGTTTGACATAGATGTGTTTTTCTTTCGTTTCTATTTAGTGATCAATGACTTTAATTTCAATAAATATATAACTATTTATATAACAATAATTTAAAGTTGATTACTCAACCTACTCCTATTGCTTGCGGAGCTCAAATATATTAATTTTATAATCAGAGAGCTTTGCAAAATTCATTTTTTGATCTAACTCTTCGTTAAAATCTTCTTCAAAATCCTCATTTACATTAGTAAACTATGGTTTTTCATCTGATTTTGCCTCAATCTGAATCAAAATCTTTCGTCTTGCAAAGCTCTCACTCAATGAAATATTTCTCTTTAAAAAAGTAGCTATAAGAAAACTAAAAGTATAAATTATTCAGGCTGATAAACAAACACCTTATTGGTCTGTTCTATATAATCAAGAACCCTTTCAGCGCCCAATCCAGTCTCCGATGAAGTAACAAAAATACCAGGAAGTTCTTCCCAGCTTTCTTTTAAATAACCCTCATAAGTTTTAAGGTTTTCTTTCAATTGCCGTCTCGTTACCTTATCTGCTTTGGTAAAAATTAAAGAAAATGGAATTTGATACTCGGCTAAATTTTCGATAAAATCGATATCTTTTTTCTGGGGAGCATGCCGAATATCAATCAAAACAAAAGTGTTGAGCAGGTTTTTTCGGGTTTGTAAATAGCCACTTATCATCGTTTCCCATTTCGCTTTTATTTTAAGCGGAATACTGGCATAACCATAACCGGGCAAATCGACTAAATACCATTCCTCATTGACAAAGAAATGATTAATCAATTGTGTTTTCCCCGGTTTTCCCGATGTTTTAGCCAATCCATTAATACCCACAATTTTATTGATCAAAGAGGATTTTCCAACATTAGAACGACCAATAAAAGCATATTCCGGCTTATCCGGTTTTGGGCAATTTTGATAATAACTGTTGCTAACCAGAAATTTAGCTGTTTTTACGATCATTCAAATGGAATCTAAAAAATTTTATATTCTTCTGTATTTTTTGAAGATAGCTGTGGAAATAGCGACGCTTTTTCTTTTCGTAAATATCTTCGATGGTAATCAGCATTCCCGTTTCCTCCACCTCACCAAAATGATGATTAACCGCAGTACCAAATATCATCATACTGGATGATAAATTCATATAGGCATTGAATAAGGGAGGAATATTCTCTTTGTGTTGGCGAATGACACGAACTAAAATCTTATAATTTTCTTCAAAAGTAGTTCCCGTAAAAATATCTTCAAAATCTTTGTCTGCGTATTTGTGCTCAATCTCTTCATGTGGATAAATTAAGTTCTGAGGATCCGGAAAAAAATTCCGCAGAAAGAACAAAAGCACATCTCTGGCATATACATTATAATCGGTATACATGGTCATTTTCCCATAGAGATATTTTATTTCCGAATGTTCTACCGATAAAGCACCAATGCCGTCCCATAAATTATCGAGCGAATACATGCCTTTTCTGAGATTGTAATTAGGTTGATAATTAGGTTGTACAAAAGATCGCCCTAACTCTATAGAATAAGGAAGATAGTCTTTGATAAACTTCTCTGAAAATTCAAACAAACCTGTTGTAGGGCTTTTTACTTTTCCATCAATAATTGGAATTTTATCACCACAAATAAAACGATAACCGCCAACAATTTCCTTATCTGTAGGGTTCCAAACAATAAGTTGACCAAATGGATTCTCTAAGGTATCATACTCATCAATATCCATTTCTTTTCCGGTTCCACCGCCAGCATCACGGAAAGTAATTTCACGCAAACGAGCAACTTCACGCATCAGATTCGGACGTTGATGAGCATCAAAAACATACAGCTCATTTCCTCCATTATTGGTATCTGTAAAAAAGATATCCTTGGTCAATTCTTTATCGAGCACGGCTCGACTTACTTTTGGAATAACATTTCGCATAGAGACTCCTTTCTTATTTACTTAAGTTAACTTTCGCAAGGCATAAACCTGTTTTTTTACATCTTTAGCCCAAGCCAAATCTTTCTTCGAGCGATCAAAAGTTTGATACGGAATTGGTTTGCCAAAAACAATTTTAATTTCTCTACCTTTTTGCTTAAACATTTCATCTGCTAAATAAAGCATTTCCAAATTCATTTTTATTCCCAAACGTGCTCTCCAGTTAGCTAAACCATAGAAGAAAGAACTATTCGAGCCTTCAACATAGGTTGGTATAATATCACGCTCATAATCACGCGATTTACGAATAAATGTCTTTTTCCACTCTAAATCTTCAATTATTCCTTTTTTTCGACGAGAAACTAGCCCTGCTGGGAAATAAAGCATCATCACATCCGAAGCAAAAGCGCGGTCAATAATACGGGCATTTTCAACATTACTTCCATGCTTATTAATCGGAATAAAAAGCGACTGAAGATGTGGGATATTCATCAACAAATCATTTACCGGAAAAATAAGATCTTTCCTCACTTTTCCAAGCACATCCATCAATGCAACGCCATCCATACTTCCAATAGGATGATTTGATGCAATAATATATTTCCTTTCCGGATTAATATTCTCTACACCTTGTACATTGAGTTTAATCTCGAATTCATCAAGCACGGCACTGACAAAATCAAAGCCCATTACGCCTTCTTGCTCTTTCAAAAAACCATTAATATAATCTTGATGTACAATCCGTTTTAAATAAGAGATAATAAAACGAGGAGTATATTTAAGCGCTTTCTTACTTTTTGACCCTATTATCCGCTCAACATCAATAAAATCCTTTGCCATTTCTTCAGTTTGTTCAGTAAATCGAATGTATTTTCGACAAAATTAAAAAATAATTCGTTAAAAGCCTATCCCTAAATAATTCAAGGGCTTGTCCTTAGAAGTTATAAACACCCCCACACAAAACGCCTTGTATATTTTGATATTATCATTCTGATTTATAGGCTATTAAATAATTTAAAGCTGTTTTTTCTATTCATAACTGTAACTTTTTATTAACAATGTGGTAAAATGTGGTAAAATGTGGTAAATATAACCGTATTTTTACACTCAAATTGCAAAGAATAGATGATAAACCTAATTGGAACATACGAATGTAAAGTAGATGCAAAAGGCCGATTAATGCTACCGGCAGGCCTTAAAAAGCAAATACAACCCATTCTCAATGAGGGATTTATTATCAAGCGAAGTGTTTTCCAAAAATGTTTGGAGCTCTATCCAATGAGCGAATGGAATCAGGAAATAGCGGGCGTAAACAAACTTAATCGCTTTGTTAAGAAAAATACCGATTTCATCCGCATGTTTATGGCCGGAGTTCGAACACTGGAAATTGACAATGTAGGCCGAATCCTCGTTCCAAAAGATTTAGTCAAGTTTAGTGAAATCAAAAGGGAAATTGTTTTAGCATCTTCGGTAAACCGAATAGAAATCTGGAACAAAGACCTTTATGAAGAAATCCTAAACGATCCAAACATTGACTTTGGCGCTCTTGCAGAAGACGTAATGGGGAATGTCCCCAGCGACGACGAGTAGTAAAAATAAGGTGTATGTATCATAATCCAGTCATGCTAAAAGAAAGTGTTGACGGGCTGAATATCCAGCCTAGCGGTATCTATGTTGATGTTACATTTGGTGGTGGTGGTCATTCTAAAGCCATATTGGATCAATTGAAAGACGGTCGTTTAATTGCTTTTGATCAGGATATTGACGCACTTTCAAACGCTATCGACGACCCGAGATTTACCCTTGTTCATCAAAATTTCAAATACCTTAAGAACTTTCTACGCTTGCATCAAGCGAGTAAAATTGATGGTTTAATTGCCGATTTAGGCGTTTCCTCTCATCAGTTTGATATTCCGGAGCGTGGATTTTCTACCCGTTTTGATGGAGAATTAGATGCTCGTATGGATAAAAGAAACGAGCAAACTGCCGCAACGCTTGTTAACACTTATTCCGTAAATGATTTAGCCAGAGTTTTTCGCTTGTATGGCGAATTAAAAAACGCTTACAGCATTAGCAAAAAAATAGTTGAAGCAAGAAGTATCGCTCCAATAAATACCGTCGATGAACTAAAAGCCTGCCTTGCTTCTCATACTCCTCACCATAAAGAAAATAAGTTTTACGCTCAAGTTTTTCAAGCCTTAAGAATTGAAGTCAATGAAGAATTAGATGCGCTGGAAAGCCTTTTAAAACAAAGCGTAGAAGTACTCAAACCAGGGGGGCGTTTGGTTTTTCTATCCTACCATTCACTTGAAGATCGCTTGATAAAAAACTTCATCAAAGCGGGAAATTTCGAAGGGGAATTGGAGAAGGATTTTTATGGAAATATAATCGCACCGCTTAAAAGCATTACCCGAAAACCTTTGATCGCATCCGAAGAAGAAATTGGAAGAAACAGTCGCGCACGCAGTGCTAAATTAAGAATAGCTATTAGAAACGATGAACGAGATTAAAAACAATACCACTCCGCAAGAAGAACCTGCCAAGGCAAGGAAAAATTTCGTGAAAACGTATATCAAGCCTCTGCTTGATGGAAGCTTTCTTTCCCACGAAAATTCGGCTAAAGAGCTCCCATTTATGGCTTTTCTACTGTTTCTGATCATCCTGTTTATTTCTAATACTTTTTGGGCTCAAGGAACAGTTCGCAAAATTGATAAATACAAGCAAGAAGTTAAAGAGCTACGCATAAAATCAATTTCAATAAAGGCAAAGCTGATGGATAACACACGCCAAACTCAAATTGCCAATAAAGTCAAAAATATAGGTTTGGAAGAATCACTCACACCTCCCAAGAAAATATATGTAAAAAAATAAGTAGTAACGATGAATAACAACGCACACATACTAAAAGCCTCTTACCTGATGTATTTTTTCATCTTGTTTTTCGGCTTAGGTATTATTGCCAAGGTGTTGCATATTCAGATAAAAGAGGGAGAAGAGCTTCGGAAAATGGGACTGGAACACAGTACCAAAGAGATTAAAACAGAAGCGCTAAGAGGAAATATTTATACACACAATAACAAACTTTTAGCAGTTACCACACCAAAATATGAAATCCGCTTCGACCCCATTTCAAATAAAACTGAAGATTTCTTCAATGCGAATATAGATAACCTTGCAAGAAAGTTGAGCGCTCTTTTAAAAGACAAAAGTGCGGCTAATTATAAAAGGGAAATAATACGTGCAAGAAAGTCAGGCAACTACTATTTCTTAATAGCCAAAAACTTGAGTTACGATGAATATCAGAAAATAAAAACCTTCCCTATTCTTCGTTTAGGCAGAAATAAAGGAGGATTGATTCCGATTCAAACTAACAAGCGCGATTTACCCTATAACCTGCTGGCAAAAAGAACACTTGGTATTTATAATTACGAAAAAGGCAGGTATGAAGTGGGAATTGAAGGTGCTTATAATGACTATTTAAAAGGCACAGAAGGCAATCGGTTAATGCAAAAAATATCAGGAGGAATCTGGATGCCCATTGACCCTGCCAATGAGATAGAACCCAAAAACGGGAATGATGTTGTAACAACTATTGATATTGATATTCAGGACATTGCCGAAACCGCTTTAATGCGCAACTTACGTAAATACAAGGCCAAACATGGTAGCGTAGTTGTAATGGAGGTTGAAACAGGAGCTATTCTTGCCATTGCAAATTTAGGGCGAGATGCAAATAACAATTACCAAGAGGATTACAATTATGCTATTGGAGAAAGCTCAGAGCCAGGATCTACATTTAAACTTGCCTCTATTTTGGTTGCACTTGAAGATGGTGTAATTGACATTAACGATACAATAGACACCGGAAACGGCAGTGTTAATTATTATAACCAAACGATCAAAGATACACACAAAATAAAGGATGGTATTCTAAGTATTCAAGAGGTTATTGAGGAATCATCCAATGTAGGAATGGCTAAAATTATCACGGAAAACTACCGAAATAATCCTCAAAAATTTATAGATGGTCTTTATAAAATTGGATTAAACAAATCGCTTGGGATCTCTCTTAGCGGCGAAGGCAAACCTTATATCAAAAACACAAGTGACAAAACCTGGTCGGGAGTTTCTCTTCCCTGGATAGCTCATGGATATGAATTGCAAATCACTCCTTTACAAACGCTTACATTCTACAATGCCATTGCAAATGGAGGCAAAATGATGAAGCCCCGGTTTGTAAAAGAAATTCGCTCCATAAATCAAAGCCTTAAAATATTTGATCCCATCGTTCTTAATGAGCAAATTGCTTCACCGAAAACTATTTCAAAACTTCAAAAAATGCTAGAAGGAGTTGTTCTAAGAGGAACAGCCAAAAATATCAAAAATGACTCTTATTCTATAGCAGGCAAAACCGGAACGGCGCAAATAGCACAAAACAACCAAGGGTATAATAAGAGCCATTATATAGCATCGTTTGCAGGTTATTTCCCGGCGTCCAAACCAAAATTCTCTTGTATTGTTGCTATCAACGACCCTAGTGTAAAAAGCTATTATGGAAGCGCAGTTGCCGCACCTGTATTTAAGGAGATTTCGGATAAAATATTTGCTAATAATTCTGATTTAGTGGGAGATATAAATACTGCAAAAAATTCAATCAATCCTCGTCCGAGAACAGGATATAAAGAAGACTTCAACACTATTTTTAAAGCTATGGGTATTCCCACCACTAAAAATCCGGGTACAGAATGGGTGGTTTGCCTTTCGGCTCAAGATACCATCAATTTCGGTCGCCGGATTATCCGAACAGAAACGATTCCATACTTAGTTGGTATGACAGCCAAGGACGCCCTATTTATTCTAGGAGGTTTAGGAATTGACTGCCAGATAACAGGAAAAGGCTTTGTAGTTAAACAATCTGTTAAAGCCGGCACAAAAATAAATAAGAACATGCTTGTCTCACTCACTTTATCGGTTTCGTAATATGAAAGAGCTAAAAAACATATTATCTGAATTGAAACCATTAGAGATAGTGGGAAATAAAGACCGTTTTCTTGCAGGTTTAGCTTTCGATTCCAGAAAAGTTGAAAAAAACTTTTTATTTGTTGCCACACGAGGAACTTTGGTTGATGGTCATGATTACATTTCCATTGCCATAGAAAAGGGTGCCAGCTGCATCATTTGCGAAAATATTCCTTCAGCATGCGATCCAAACTTAACGTATGTCAGGGTGCAAGATAGTCAAGAAAGTTTAAGTCTAATTGCAGCAAAATGGTACGACAATCCTTCCAAAAAATTAAAATTAGTTGGTGTAACAGGAACCAATGGAAAAACAACAATTGCAAGCCTTTTACATACTCTATTTACAGATCTGGGGTATTGTTGCGGATTATTATCAACCATAGAAAACAAAATTGATAAGCAAATTTTCGCAGCCACTCACACTACACCGGATGCTCTTCAGTTAAATGCTTTACTAGACAAAATGGTAAAAGCAGGATGTTCCTATTGCTTTATGGAAGTTAGCAGTCATGCCTTAGCTCAAAAGCGCATTACCGGCCTCCAGTTTGAGGGAGGAATCTTTACGAATCTCACTCATGATCATCTCGATTTTCACAAAACGATTCCAGAATATATAAAAGCGAAGAAACTATTTTTTGATGGACTATCAAAATCAGCTTTTGCATTAAGCAATATCGATGACAAGAATGGAAACGTAATGTTGCAGAATTGCAAAGCTAAAAAGCACAGCTACAGTATAAAAAATCTAGCTGATTTTAAAGGAAGAATTATCGAAAATCAAATTCACGGCTTGCACATGCAAATTGATGGTAATGATATATATTGTCGATTAGTTGGTCAATTCAACGCTTACAACCTGCTCGCCATTTATGGAGCTGCTCGCCTTTTGGGAGAGCGTTCAGAAGAAATTTTACCTGCATTATCGAATCTATCCTCTGTTGCAGGCCGTTTTGATTATCAACAAACTCCCAAAGGAATAATTGCCATTGTGGATTATGCTCACACTCCTGATGCCCTGAAGAATGTACTCGAAACCATCAATCAGCTACAAAACGAAAATTGCAAAATCATTACCGTAGTCGGTGCAGGAGGCAATCGCGATAAAAGTAAACGCCCAGAAATGGCCAAAATAGCGGTTCAATTAAGCGACCGCCTAATTCTTACTTCCGATAATCCACGTTTTGAAGATCCTGAAACCATTCTTTCTGATATGCAGACGGGATTAAATGAGGAACAACAAAAACGCAGCCTATCGATTACCAATCGGGAAGAAGCTATAAAAACAGCCTTTTTTCTGGCACAAAAAGGCGATGTCATTCTTATTGCAGGAAAAGGTCACGAAACATATCAAGAAATAAAAGGAGTTCGTTATCCCTTTGATGACAAGGACGTTATAAATAAATTGATTAAAAAAACACTCTAAACCATGTTATACTATTTGTTTGATTATCTAAATAGCACATTTGATTTTCCCGGAGCTGGTGTTTTTCAATATATCTCTTTCCGAGCAGGGATGGCCGCCATTACATCGCTTACTATTTCGATGATTTTTGGCAAAAGCCTAATCGATTATCTAAGAAAAAAACAAATTGGAGAAAGCATCCGCGATTTAGGTTTAGAGGGCCAAATGGAGAAAAAAGGAACCCCAACCATGGGTGGACTAATCATTATTGGAGCTATTCTGATTCCTGTACTCCTTTTTACAAAGCTCGATAACATTTATATAATCCTTATGATATTTACCACACTTTGGTTGGGATTTATTGGATTTATTGATGATTACATAAAAATATTCAGGAAAAATAAGGAAGGACTAGCCGGGAAATTTAAAATCATTGGTCAAGTTATTTTAGGGATAGTTATTGGACTCACCATGTATTTTCATCCCGACATTACCATAAGAGAGCAGCTTCCTGCCTCCACAATTAAAACCGAAATTCACACTCAGAATACGGATGAACCCAATAAAATAACTTCGGAATCGGTCTCCACAAAACCAATTCATTCGACTCAAACCACCATTCCGTTTTTCAAAAACAACAACTTCGACTATGCTTTGCTAATTGCTTGGGCAGGACCTGAAGCTAAAAAATGGGCTTGGATATTATTTATTCCCTTGGTGATTCTGATTATTACAGCTGTTTCTAATGGGGCAAATTTAACCGATGGAATTGATGGCTTAGCCACCGGAACATCTGCCATAATGGGTTCCACGCTTGGCTTGCTGGCCTGGGTAAGTGGTAACGTTATTTTTTCAAATTATCTCAATATCATGTACATCCCAAACGTGGGTGAGTTAACCATTTTCATCAGCGCATTTGTGGGAGCTACCATTGGATTTTTATGGTATAATACCTACCCTGCTCAAGTTTTTATGGGCGATACCGGCAGTTTAACTCTTGGAGGAATCATTGCTGTTTTTGCCATTCTCATTCGTAAAGAATTATTGATTCCTATTTTGGCAGGCATTTTCCTAATGGAAAATCTTTCGGTAATGATACAAGTGGCCTATTTTAAATATACAAAGAAAAAATATGGTGAAGGAAAGCGAGTCTTTTTAATGTCTCCGCTTCATCACCACTATCAAATAAAGGGTTATGCAGAACCTAAAATAGTGATGCGATTTTTCATCATTGGGCTACTGCTGGCTTTGATTAGCATCATCACATTAAAACTGAGATAGATGAAAAAGATTGTTGTTCTAGGCGGCGGAGAAAGCGGAACCGGAGCGGCAATATTAGCTGCAAAGCAAGGCTATGAAGTCTTTTTGAGTGATAAGAGCTCGATCGACGAAAGCTACAAAAAAGTTCTTAAAAATCATGAAATCAGATTCGAAGAAGGGAAGCACAGCCTTTCAGAAATACTAAATGCGGATGAAATCATAAAGAGTCCGGGAATTCCAGATCATATTTCGTTGATTAAATCAATCCACGAAAAAGGAATTCCAATCATTTCTGAAATTGAATTTGCAGCTCGTTTTACCGATGCCAAATTAATTTGTATTACCGGAAGCAACGGAAAAACAACGACCACACTATTGATCCATCACATTTTAAAAAATGCCGGATTAAATGTGGGATTAGCCGGAAATATTGGGAAAAGTTTTGCTTGGCAAGTGACTGAAAATAATTTCGACATCTACGTGCTGGAGATTAGCAGTTTTCAGCTAGATGGTATGTTCCAATTTAAAGCGGATATCGCCATTCTTACGAATATCACTCCAGATCATTTGGATAGATACGACAATAGTTTTGAAAACTATACGCAATCCAAATTTAGGATACTCCAAAACATGACCTCTTCTGATTATCTGATTTACAATGCCGATGATCCTGTAATTGAGCAGAAATTATCAAAACGAAAATTGAACATGCGGCTGATTCCTTTTACGCTTCAAAACAAAGCAATGAAGGAAGGCGCCTATTTAGAAAATGAAAATATAAATATTAATATATCTAAGGACAATTTAACTATGACACTAAAAGAATTAGCACTTCAGGGAAAACACAACATTTACAATTCGATGGCAGCGGGTGTTACGGGCAAATTACAAAATATCCGAAACAAAAGCATAAAGGATTCATTGGCTGAATTCCAAAATATAGACCATCGTATGCAATCCGTAGCAAACATTGGTGGTATAGAATTCATCAACGATTCAAAAGCCACCAATGTCAACAGTACTTATTTCGCTTTGGATAGTGTTCGGAAACCTATCATCTGGATTGCCGGCGGCAAAGACAAAGGAAATGATTATAGTTCGCTCGACGATTTGGTTCAAAGTCGCGTGAAAGCGATTGTTTGTTTGGGATTAGATAATCAAAAAATCATACACCATTTTGGCAAAATGATACCCATCATTATCCAAACATACACCGCACAGGAAGCCGTTGAAGAAGCCCATAAATTGGCAAATTCGGGGGATGTTGTCTTACTTTCTCCTGCTTGCGCCAGCTTCGATCTTTTTGAAGATTATGAAGAACGCGGAAACAGATTTATTGATGCCGTAAATGAATTGTAAAAAATGAGTAATTTTAGTTTACAACTAAAAGGAGATAAAGTTATTTGGGGAATATATATTTTACTCTCCATGATTTCGCTTGCTGTTGTTTATAGCGCTTCAGGCTATCTAGCCTATAAACAGGAAGATAACTATGCCCTACAATACTTATTCAAACAATTAGGGATTGTAGTCATTGGTTTTGTTGTTATGTACCTAATGCATCGAATAAAATTCACCTATTTCAGTATCGGAAGTAAAATACTCATCTGGTTTGTAGTACCCGTTTTGTTGCTCACCATTCTATTAGGAACTAATATTAACAATGCTAGCCGTTGGCTTATGATTCCCGGAATAAATATTAGTTTTCAAAGTTCTGACTTTGCTAAAATTGTCCTTCTTACTTATCTTGCCAGATCCTTGAGCAAACTTCCGGAAAAATACCGTGAAAACAAGAACACACTCCAATATGTGCTACTCCATATTTTTGCGCCAACGCTTCTCATCACGGCGATTATTTTACAATCGAATCTTTCTACCGCAGCCTTAATTTTTGTGTCGGCCTTTTTTCTGATGGTTATAGGAAATGTTAAATCAAAATATCTTTTGTCCCTTGCAGGAAGTGGTATTATTATAGCCGCTTTCGCTTTCTTATTGGTTAAAGTCAATCCAAATATTATTCCCCGCTTTGATACCTGGGTTAGCCGTATCGAGAATTTTAATTCAGACGATCCCGATGCGAATTATCAAGTCTTACAAGCGAAAATTGCGATTGCTTCTAATCCTGTTATTGGAAAACTCCCAGGAAAAAGCAGTCAACGCGCTTTTTTACCTTCGGCACATGCCGATTTTATCTATGCCATTATTATTGAAGAATACGGAACCTTAGTTGGTTTCTTTATCATCTTTTTATATTTATCACTTTTTTTCCGAGCTTTGATTATAGCCAAACATTGTCAAACACATTTTGGTGCTTTACTAGTCGTTGGATTGATGTTTACCATTGTTTTTCAAGCGATGGTAAATATGGCGGTCGCGGTAAATCTGCTTCCTGTGACTGGCCAGCCCCTACCCTTATTGAGTTCTGGCGGAACTTCTTTTATGTTTACATCCATGGCTTTAGGAATGATTCAAAGCGTTAAAGCCGGCTCTAGTATAAAGGTGAACCCTGATGCTGCAAACGATAATCAAGAATAATGATTGAAGAAAACAGACATATAAATGTTTTAATCAGTGGCGGAGGAACAGGCGGCCATATATTTCCTGCTATTGCGATTGCACAAGCATTACAGAAAATACACCCTTTAAGTAATTTCCTTTTTATTGGAGCTCAGGACAAAATGGAAATGGAAAAAGTTCCGGCTGCAGGATTTCAAATAAAAGGATTGTGGATCAGCGGATTTCAGCGCAGCTTAAGCTTAAAAAATCTATTATTTCCTTTCAAATTGATAAGCAGTTTATGGAAAGCAGGGCGGATAATTAAAAAATTCAAACCTGATGTAGTGGTTGGTGTAGGCGGATTTGCAAGCGGTCCAACCCTCTATATGGCTAACCGATTCAGCATTCCAGCTCTTATACAAGAACAAAATTCCTATCCGGGAATTACGAACAAATTGCTCGCTAACAAGGCCAAAATAATATGCGTTGCCTACCCAAATATGGAACGCTTTTTCCCTGCTGATAAAATTATTGAAGCCGGAAATCCTATCAGAAAACACATCATTCAAATCGAAGGAAAAAGAGAGCAGGGATTAAAACATTTTGGACTTTCGTCCGAGAAAAAAACCGTCTTACTGGTTGGGGGAAGTTTAGGTGCTCGATCAATCAATCAAGCTGTATTGACTCATTTCGATTTATGGGCGAAAGCTGATTTTCAACTGATTTGGCAAACAGGCATCACCGGCATCCAAGAGGCAAAAACCCAAATTGCAAAACAGAACACAGCTCACATCGTTGCTCATCAATTTATAAGCGAAATGGATTTGGCCTATGCCGCCGCCGATTTGGTTATATCAAGAGCAGGAGCTATTGCTATTTCTGAATTAAGTGCAACAGCCAAAGCCTGTATCTTTATTCCGCTTCCTTCAGCTGCAGAAGACCATCAAACAAAAAATGCAAAAAGTTTAGCGGATAAAAAAGCAGCTATTTTAATCCCGAATATAGAGGCCAAAGATAAACTTTTCGAAACATGTAAAGCTTTAATCAGAAATGAAACCGAACGCTTTCTTCTAAGCAAAAACATAAAGCAGTTTGCAAAACCTGAAGCCGATATTTCTATTGCACAAGAAGTTCTAAAACTAATTCGATGAAATTAAGTCAGTATACATATATCTATCTTATAGGCATTGGCGGCATCGGGATGAGCGCCTTAGCCAGATATTTTATGGCCAATAATAAAGAGGTTGCCGGCTATGACCGAACACGCTCGCCTCTCACCGATTTACTCGAAATAGAAGGTGCCAATATTCACTTTGAAGATGATTTAAACAAAATACTTCCCCAATTTATAAGTAAAGAAAAGACCTTAATAATATATACTCCTGCTGTTCCGGTAGCTCATAAGGAACTGAATTACTTCAAAGAAAATGGCTATAATTTATTGAAACGGAGTCAGGTTTTAGGATTAATAAGCCATGATAAAAATTGTATTGCTATTGCCGGAACACACGGAAAAACTACGGTTAGCAGCATGACGGCTCATATTTTAAATACCGGGAAAAATGGCTGCACTGCCTTTTTAGGCGGCATAACCAATAATTACAATAGCAACCTGATTCTAAATGAAAACAGCCAAAATTTAGTGGTGGAAGCCGATGAGTTTGATCGCTCCTTTTTACAGCTTGCACCAAATATAGCCGTGATTACTTCTATGGATGCGGATCATTTGGATATTTATTCCAACCACGAAGGCTTAAAGAAAAGCTTTCAGGATTTCGTAAATTTGATTCACCCAGAAGGCAAGTTATTAGTTAAGCTTGGCTTGGAAAAAGAGCTTCATTCAAAAGTCCCAATCTATACCTATTCACTTGAGAATTCTTCAGCCGATTTTAGCATTGAAAACCTTCGCTTATTGGAAGGCAATTATCAATTCACACTTTTAGGACCTGATTTAAAAATAGAAAATGCCAACTTAGGAATGCCCGGCAAATTGAATGTTGAAAATGCTTTAGCCGCATCGGCGGCTGCCTCTTTAAACGGAGAAAATCCAAACATCATCAAACAAGCACTTTCTTCTTTTAAAGGAGTAAAAAGAAGAATGGAATATGTTATTAAGCGTAAGGATTTGGTTTATATAGATGATTATGCACATCATCCGGAAGAATTAAAAGCGAGCATTTTATCGGTTAAAGCCTTGTATCCCGACAAAAAAGTGACAGGTATTTTTCAACCTCATTTATACAGTAGAACACGAGATTTTTTAGAGGGTTTTGCCAAGAGCTTAGCGCTTCTCGATCAATTGATATTACTCGATATTTATCCCGCACGTGAAGAGCCAATCGAAGGAATTAATAGCAAGCTTTTACTGGATAAAACACCAATGAAAAATAAAATCCTTTTACAAAAAGAAGACCTTATCCCCTATTTAAAAAGCGATACTCCTCAAGTAATTTTAAGCTTAGGTGCCGGAGATATTGATCGCTTAGTTGAAAAAATAAAATCTGCTTTCGAATGATTAAAAGAATACTATATATCACCTTTTGGGTTCTGAGCGTTCTGGCTTTATTGTCTTTCGAAGTATATGCCTTACGCAAAAATGGAAATACGCCTTGCAAGAAACTAAGCATCGAATTAAAAAACAAGAACAATTATCCACTTCTAACTTCCCCCGTTGAGTTGCGTACTGAACTTTTAGAGAATCATGATCCCATTGAAGGTCAAAAAATAAAAAACCTAAATCTGGAACACATCGAGAATAATGTAGGCCAAATTGCTTATTTAAAAAACTACAACACCTATTTTACCATCGACGGAGACTTAGTATTGAAGGCCAGCCCACGTAAAGCAATTATGCGCGTTTACAATCAAGCTGGCCAGCATTTTTATTTAGGCGAAGATAACGTGGTAATGCCTCTAAGTTCCCAACATAGACTTCGATTATTGCTTGCCAATGGAGCTCTTCCAAAATTAAAAATGGATTACTTTAAACAAAGCAGGAATGATACGCTCGTTTTGCCCGATATCTATAAAAAAATATATATCTTGGCCGCGAAAATTCAAAAAGACGAATTTTTAAATGCATTGATCGACGAAATTTATATTAAAACAAACCAAGAAATTGAGCTAATTCCTAAGACCGGAGTTAATTACATAGAGTTTGGAGACACAAATAACCTGGAGAATAAATTGAAACGTTTGAAGATTTTTTATATCAAAGGAAAAGAAAAAATAGATTGGTCGATTTACAAATCGATTAATCTGGAATACAAGAATCAAGTAGTTTGCACAAAAAAATAGACGTATGGAAGCCTCAGAGATTATCATAGTAGGATTGGATATTGGAACAACAAAAATAGCTGCGATTGTTGGCCGTCGTAACACACACGGGAAAATAGAAATTCTTGGAGCAGGAAAAACAGAATCCATTGGCGTTAAAAGAGGTGTTGTTTCAAATATTGAAAACACCGTTCAATCGATAAAAAAAGCCATTGAGGAAGCGGAGTCAAAATCGAACGTAAAAATTGATTATGTGAACGTTGGTATTGCCGGACAACACATTAAGAGCTTGCAACATCGTGGAATTATCATCCGTAAAAATATTGATGACGAGATATGCCAAAAAGATGTGGATGATTTATTAGAAAGCATGCACAATCTAAATATGAGTCCGGGAGAAGAAATTATTGATGTGATTCCTCAAGAATACATCATCGATGGAGAACCCGGTATCCGTGAACCCGTGGGCATGCTGGGAAATTCTTTAGAGGCTAACTTTCATATCATTATCGGTCAAACTACCGCTGCAAAAAATATTTTTAAATGTGTTCGTAAAAGCGATTTAGACATTGTCGATTTAATTTTAGAGCCAATTGCTTCCGCCAAAGCCGTTTTAAGCGAAGAGGAAAAAGAAGCAGGCGTTGCTTTGGTTGATATCGGCGGAGGAACCACAGATGTAGCTATTTTTCACGATGGAATTATTCGGCATACGGCTGTAATTCCTTTTGGTGGCGATGTAATTACCGAAGATGTAAAAGAAGGTTGTTCAATTATTAAAAAACATGCGGAAGAATTAAAAGTCAAATTTGGTTCTGCTTTAGCCAGCGAAAATAAAGAAGAAGAAGTAGTGGCTATCCCAGGTTTAAGAGGTCGTCCACCAAAAGAAATTACCCTGAAAAACCTTGCCAGCATTATTCAAGCTCGGATCGAAGAAATTATCGAGCAGGTGTATTTCGAAATAAAAAATTCGGGATACGAAAATAAATTGATCGCAGGTATTGTTTTAACCGGTGGTGGTGCATTATTAAAACACATTGCACAACTTACTGAGTTTATGACCGGTATGGACACCCGCATTGGATATCCAAACGAACATCTGGCAGAAGGTACACCGGAAGAATTGGCAAGTCCTACCTATTCCACAGGTATAGGACTTGTAATTGAAGGTTTTGAGCGTTACGATTTCGAAAATCAACAGCCGGCAAATAGTGAAACGCAACAAGCTCCTGTAGCCAAAAAACAACACACAACCGACAAAAGTTTTTTTCAAAAAATTCAAGACTTTTTTGATAATGATGCCGAGGAATTGAAATAAAAAAGAAAAACCAAAACGGAGTTCATCTCCGTTTTTTTTTGCTCGGATATCAACACTTAATTTGTTAATAAAAACGCTTGAACAGCTTAAGCAAAAAGCCTTTTCACGCTAAATTAGTATTTTAAAATAACCAACCTATGTTAAATTTCGATTCCCCTAAGAACCAATCCAATATAATTAAAGTCCTTGGCGTAGGTGGCGGCGGTGGTAACGCTGTAAACCATATGTTTAAGCAAGGCATAAAAGATGTTGATTTTATCTTGTGCAATACAGATAGTCAGCATTTGGAAGACAGTCCTATTCCAACCAAAGTCCAAATTGGTTCAAGTCTTACAGAAGGTCGGGGTGCCGGATCAAAACCAGCAGTTGGCAGAAATTCTGCTATTGAGAATATCGATGACATCAAAGAGCTATTGAGCAACAATACCAAAATGCTTTTTATCACTGCAGGAATGGGTGGTGGAACAGGAACAGGTGCGGCTCCAATAATTGCACAAGCAGCCAAAGAAATGGGTATTTTAACGGTTGCAATTGTTACCTTACCTTTTGCTTTTGAAGGCCGCAAACGAACCGAGCTGGCAAAAGAAGGGATTACCGAATTAAAAAAACATGTAGATACTGTCCTGATCATCAACAACGATAAATTACGCGAATTGTATGGAAATCTTTCACTTTCGCAAGCGTTTAGTCAGGCCGATAATATTTTAACCAAGGCCGCCAAAGGCATTGCCGAAATCATCACCGTTACTGGATATATCAATGTCGACTTTGAAGATGTTAATACGGTAATGAAAAACAGCGGAGTTGCCATAATGGGTGCAGGAAAAGCCGAAGGTGAAAACAGAGCCACTCTGGCTACCGAGGAAGCATTATCCTCTCCTCTACTGAATGATAATGATATCAACGGAGCCACAAATATGCTCTTGTATATCGCTTCGGGCACAAATGAAATTTCGATGGATGAAGTGAGCGAGATTACCGAAATAATTCAAGGACATACCGGTTACGACTGTGAGGTTATTTGGGGAAGTGGAAAAGATCCTGCTCTGGAAGAAAGTATCAGCATTACCTTGATCGCTACCGGATTTGACCGTAAAGCAGCAAATAAAAATAAAAACAAACCGGAGAAAAAAGTAATTCAACTCGACGGTTCTACTCTACCTTCCCAAGAACAGGAAGATGTAGAAGTTTTGGAAGACACTATCAATAAAATCGAATTAATTGATCAACCTAAAAGTACTGAAAAAAATATCAGTTCCGAAAAGAAAGTATTCAATTTAGACGATAGCAAGGAAAAGAATACAGAAGTCAGCCATTTCGATTTCGAACCCAGTAAAGAGCTTATCATTCGCGAAATTGAAAGCAAACCTCATGCAGCTGTCAATGAGGATATCTTTAATGTAGCATCTGATAGAGAAGAAGAAACAACCGAGCAATCACAACCTGCTATCAACAAACCGGCGCAAGACGATAAGCACAAAGAAAGACAAAGAAAACTTCGGGAGCTTTCTTACGGTGGAAAAGCAAATATTGATGATATGGAAAATGTGCCTGCTTATAAAAGAAAAAATATCAACCTATCACAAAAAATTCCTTCTACTGACTCTGAAGTAGCTCGTTTTACGCTTTCGGAAAGCGAGGACGGATTAGAAATAAAATCGAATAATAAGTTTCTGCACGACAATGTAGACTAGTCTAAACAAAAATTTTGAGCCCGCTAAGCCGGGTTTTTTTTATACCTTTACCTTTCGAAAAAAACATTCATTATGAGCTTAGAAATTCAGATAAATAACGACATTAAAAAGGCCATGTTAGCCAAAGACAAAAAGATGTTGGAAGCTTTACGCGCAATAAAAGCCGGTCTTTTACTTATCAAAACAGGCGGAGACATCCATAGCGAAGAAATTCCGAAAAACATTGAGATTCAACTTTTACAAAAGCTGGTGAAACAGCGTAAAGAATCTGCTGAAATGTACAAAGAAAATCGTCCGGATATGGCTGAAGATGAATTATTTCAAGCGTCTATCATCGAAAAATATTTGCCCGAACAAATGAGTGCGGAGGAAATAAAATCTAAAATTAAAGCTATAATTTCAGAAACCGGCGCCTCCTCTATGAAAGATATGGGTCGCGTTATGGGCATGGCTGCTAAAGCTTTAGAAGGCAAAGCCGACAATAAAACAATCTCTGCTATCGTAAAAGAACTTTTAAGCTAAAACGGCTTTATAATTTTTAAATTTAGTTGCTTATTTTTTATAAATTTGCAGCCTTATTCCGCTAAATAGCGGATTGGCGGGGTGTAGCGCAGTTGGTAGCGTACTTGACTGGGGGTCAAGGGGTCGCAAGTTCAAGTCTTGTCACTCCGACATAAAAAGCAAAGAGTTACAATCATAAAGATTGTAGCTCTTTTTTATTTGCATACAAAGATTCCATTGTTCCAGCATTCTCAAACAAAATTTCCCCTAGGGAAATAATAGGGTAGAAAAAACCGTAGGAAAAAATCCTAATATCCCGTAGGGATTACAGATAATCCAATCGACTAATAAAAAATAAAAAGTGGGCCTTTGCTCAACGCTATATCTTCTTAAGAACTCCCCCAAAACTCTACGAGGGTTTAAAACCCTCGTAGAGTTATTCTTCAGCACATTCAGAAATTTATTATCCACAAACGCTTAAATCAGAAAATGAGAGCTTTGCAAAACTCATTTCTTGATCCAACTCTTCGTTAAAATCTTCTTCAAAATCCTCATTTACGGAAGTAAACTGTGGTTTTTTATCTGATTTTGCCTCGATTTGAATCAAAATCTATCATCCTGCAAAGTTCTCAAAATCAATTTCGCTTTATTTAAAACTCGCCAAAATAATTTCTATACACTTATAGATAACCACCAATGATATGATGCCAACGATAACCACAGAACCCCATTCAAAAGGTCTCCGGCGTTCATTTTTCTTCATTCTTTAAAACTATTTTGTCTGCGTTAATATTAATTGCCGAGAATAAATTTATATTCCCCTTATAGATTAAATTCTTTACCTCCAGCGAAATAGAACCCAATGTATCCGAATAGTACGTATTATGAACAACTTTTTCCTGAATATTAGAAGGTCCGAGCACAAGTATAGATTTCTGCACACTACACTGATTAGAATCAGTAACAGTTATCACATAATTCCCTCCAGACAAATGGTCTATATCTTCTGTTACAGCACCTGTACTCCATAAAAATGAATAGGGAGGCCGGCCTCCACTTACTGTAATATCAATACTTCCATCCATGCCGGTACTTGGCCTTATACTATCGGAGATAATAATTGCTTCGGGTTCTGTAATGGTAAAATCTCCATCTTTTATTGTTCCATTAGCATCAATCACTTTAACAGAATAAATCCCAGCTCCCAAATCGCTTAAACTTTGTGTAAAAGAGCCTTTGTCCCAAAAAGCAGAATATGGAGCAACACCTCCCCCAACGATGAGATTTATCGCACCATCGGAAGCACCAAAGCAAGACGCATTTTTAAGGTCTGCTTTGAAATACATGTCACTGTTTACAGTTACTGTTGTGGTACAAGTGCAATCACTCAAATCGGTAACTGTAACTGAATAATCTCCGCCAGACAAACCTGATAAATTTAGAGATATCGCACCATTGCTCCATTTATAACTATACATACCTGAGCCGCCATCCACAGAAAGCATTACTTTTCCATCATTTCTATCCTCCGTTTCATTGATAGAAATTCCGGAACAAGTCAATACGGGAGGTTCTTCTACTAGGAATTCTTCGGAGCTTTTATTGCCTTCACTATCTTCAACAGTTAAGGCATAAGTTCCTGCAGAAACATCTATCAAATCTTCTGTTTCATCACCGGTATTCCATAAAAACTGATAAGGAGGTGCTTCTCCGTCAATCGTAACATCAATAGATCCATCCTTTTCCCCATAGCAACTTACATAGCCAATTTCATGGTTGATTATCAACTTACGCTTGATAGGCACATGTTTTTCAGGAACGGACTCTTTTACTACTTCATCAACGGGATCTATTGCAACATTTTTGCTGTTACTCGGGAATACTTCCGATTTATTTATCAATTTCTTATCTTGTAATAATTTACACATGCCAGTGCCTTTATATCTTTTTCCTCCCGTTAAATCAGTTTCTGTAGTAACAAAATACGTTCCATTTATCCAGTCAATATCCTCATATTTTCCAGACTCTACTCGCCCGTTTCCAATCCTAATTTCGACCGAGCCATCGGGTTGCGTTGTTGGATTAATAGTTTCAACATAGACCGCTCTTCCATTTAATGAGCCTTGCCGAACGCTTAAACGCATGCCTATTGTTTGATTGATAATAAGGAAATCATTTGCGTCGCTAATAATTGCCTCACATTTCATTTTTTGAACGGATTGAGCAAAAGAAAATTGGCTTAATGACCAAAAAGCCATGGAGAGAATTAGTACTGAACCAAAATTAATAACTCGTTTTGTCATAAGAATTAGTTTACAATTTTGATAAAATCAGAATCTTCACTATTTGATCTAATCGAACTTGTTTAAAGTTAAAGCGTGATTTCGAGAGTAAACCATTGGTGTCCAGTGACGAATCTCATTTTTTATTGCATAGCCTTAGCTACGGAATCAAAAATAGCTGAAGTCAATGGCACCAAGGGTTCGCTCGCAGTTTTGCTGTTTTACTTTAAACAAGTTCATCAATAATGCTGTCGGTTTTTCTATCTCCCAAATAAAAAAACAGCTTTATATTTTAAAATAACTTTTTTCTCCCCGATAGTAATGTGAAAGTAATACTTAAATACCAACCAAATATAGGAAATTTTACATAAAACACAAATTGTAACTAAAACAAATCTAGATTCATAGAATAAGAAATGTGGCAGTAAACACTTTTTTCTGTAAATTCGTAACATCTATATTTTTTACGCATCTAAAAAACATCCAAAACCTGCAATGAAAAAAGTACCAAAATATATAAGCTTACGCATTTTTATTTCATCCGCATTGCTTTACTTCTTTTTGGTGATTCCTTTTGCCGGTTTTATGTGGGTGCAAAAAATGCCTGAATTATTAAGGATCAATAGCGAGGCTGAATTAACACAAACAGACAGCTTATTGAAGGTTAATCTATCGCAAAATGAACAAGCACAACAACAATCAGCGAAAGAATTTGATACCCACGATGTGTTAATCACGAATTTATTCGAAAATAATACTGCTGTACAAGAAACAGAGAAAAAAGCTAAACCACCCAGTCGTATTGGTACAAGTTTCGACTATTTACTGGATACTTTCTTAGTCAGTTTGGTAATCTTAGCCCTATTTAGCATTCCTTTTAAACGATTTTTCAACAGGCGAAGAAAAAAGTTATTCGTTACCCAAAAACTGGAAAATCATTGTCGAAAATGGCTTTTAAAAACACCCTTAATTCATACTGTTCTATTTGCGATTCCATTAATTATAAGTTTGGCTTATACGGCTTGGGCTCTTTACTTCGGAAAAATTAATAATGACCTTGACTTTAGCATGCTTCAGAATTATTTTTACGTAAGTCTTCTTTCGGCCATGCTCACCATATTGTTTGTTTATTATTGGACCAAGCACCGTGTTCATCTTTTCTACTTAGAAATAATTTACAACAATATGGAGCTACGCAAACGGATCTTTAAAAAGAGTGTAGGGAAAATTAGAGACCGCTTGTGGATTGCTAGTGGAATGACCACTTTACTCCCTTTAAGTATTGTTATTTTTTATATTGTATTGAGCGTAACCAGTTTTGAAGATTTAAATATTCCAACGGTTACAGATGAAATTCGAAGCATTTTATACGGTTCCTACGCCCAATTAACAGAAAACATTTCGTTGGGAAATACCATTTATATCAACTCCTTAAACACCTATATGATGCTTGTTGGAATTGGTACAAGTGTATTTGTTTCCTTGGTTTATATTTTTGCTTTTGTTAGGTGGACGACACTGGACATCGTTTATCCGGTGAAAGAATTGCTTTACAATATTCATAAAACCGGAGAAGGAGAAGGAGATGCTAACTTTAGTCTCGTCCGCACAAATGATGAAATTGGAGAACTTAGCGAGGGTTTTAATATTATGGCTCAACGAATAAAAGACCATATTGATAGCATAAACCAGCTCAGCATTTCCTATTTTCGATTTGTACCAAAACAATTCCTCGAATTTTTAGGAAAGCAGAAAATTACAGACATTAAATTGGGAGATCAAATACAGCGAGAAATGACGGTTATGTTTTCAGACATACGTGCTTTCACAGAGCTTTCAGAAAATTTCACTCCCAAAGAAAACTTCGATTTTATCAATCATTATCTAGGTTATATGGAACCGGTCGTTATGCGTAACAATGGTTTTATCGACAAATACATTGGCGATTCCATTATGGCACTTTATAGTCTTTCTGTGAACGATGCAATAAATGCAGCCATTGAGATGCGTGCAAAATTAGAAGAGTTTAATGAAGACCTTGCCATGAATGGCAAACAGGCAATAGACAGTGGAATTGGCATCCATACAGGCGATTTGATGCTCGGAATAGTTGGCGGCAGGAGCCGAATAGAAGGCACTGTTATCTCTGATCATGTCAATCTGGCTTCACGTCTCGAAGGCTTGACAAAATTATATGGAGCACCTATAATTATAAGTCAGGATACCCTAATAAAAATAGAAAATCCTCTCCAATACAATTTTCGCTTTCTCGATATTGTAAAAGTAAAAGGAAGAAAATCGTCCGTAAATATTTTTGAAATATTAGACGGAGAAAAAGCAGCCCAACGAAAATTAAAACTAGAAACTAAAGAACAATTTAATAAGGCTATTGAGTTGTATCGTAATAAGTTTTTCGAAAAAGCGGTCTCTCTTTTTATTAGCCTCAAACAAATTAATCCTGCCGATAAAGCTATTCATTTGTATATAGAAAGATGCAATAAAAACATCAAACATGGTATTCCGGAAGATTGGGACGGAGTAGAAGTCCTTCTTTTTAAATAGACATTTACCGGATATTAAACTTATAAATATTTACGCTTATCCTTAATTTCATTACGCTTGCTCAATAAACCTCTACATTAGTACATTTCCCAATCCGTCGAAGCCGAAGTTTATTACATTTGAATTATCAATAGATTAAAAATCAAAAAAATGCTAATTGATATTCTAATAATAGCCTATGTAGCTTCCTTCGCGTTGCTCGTATGGAAATCAGAAACGTTGCCACAATTCAGTTCTAAAATTATTTTAATCGGATTGTTATTAAGTCCGCCGGTTGGTTTTCTCAGCTTTTACTATTATCAGCGCTTGTAGCCAATCATTTTTTATTTTTTTCGGCCATTGTTTGATGGATTTTAGTTGCCACCAAATCAATAGCTACAATATTAGCACCTCCTTGAGGAACAATAATGTCCGCAAAACGTTTGGTTGGTTCTATAAAAAGTTGATGCATCGGTTTTACCCATTTTGTATAATGTTCGAGCGTTTTATTGTAAGCTCTCCCTCTTTCTTCCATATCCCGACGAATGACTCGCATCAATCGGTCATCGGGTTCGGCATCAACAAAAACTTTAATATCCATTTTATCACGAAGTCTTTTATTGGTTAAGACCAAAATTCCTTCGATAATGACAACTTCATGTACTGCTATTTTTACAGTTTCTTTTGCTCTTGAACAAGTCAAATACGAATAAATGGGCATTTCGATTGGATTATTTCGCCTGAGCTCATCAATATGCTGATTTAAAAGAGTAAACTCAATGGAAGAAGGATGATCAAAATTTATTTTTGCACGTTCTTCTGCCGATAAATGCCCATTATCCTTATAATAAGCATCCTGTGGGATGACCGTAACTGAATTTTTGGGTAGTAATTCAATGATTTTTTTTACTACTGTTGTTTTGCCCGATCCAGACCCCCCAGCTATACCAATAATCAACATAATGGAAATTTTAGTTTCTTTACTTTATTCAAAAAAACAAAATTAACAAAGTTTATTACTTATAAATAATTTTTAATTAGCTGAATATAATTATTTTTACCGCCTCAAACTAAACCCATAAAAGCCTCTTTTTATTAAACCCCAAAAATACAATGAATAAAAAAGAAAAATCCATTCGTTCCAAAATCATTTTAAGCCTATTTATTTTTAGCCTTTTAATTGTAAGCAAGCTTTTTGCCCAAGTATATACTCCCGTTTTATGGCAAATGAGCAGCAATCAAATAAGCGAAGACGAAGTAGAATTAATTTTCAAAGCTAATATTGAAGATCCTTGGCACTTGTATTCACAAGATATTCCGATGGCTCCACCAGCTACTACTTTTAATTTTGACAGCATTGTTGGTTATGAGCGTATAGGCGAAGTAAGCGAAACAGAATCTATTTCGGAATATGATGCAAATTTCGACATGGTATTAAAGTATTTTTCACACGAAGCTACTTTTGTCCAACGCATAAAACTACTATCAACTGATCCAATTGAGATTAAAGGATTTATCAACTTTATGAGTTGCGACGACACACAATGCCTCCCTCCTTCGGATGAAGAATTTAGTTTTAAATTTAATGAGGCATCAAATGCTATTAGCGAATCTAATATTATTTCAATCGACAATGCAGATGAAAGTCAAAGCAGTGAAACACTCATAGGTTTTTTCTTTGTAGCCTTCTTATTTGGATTAGCTGCCATATTAACTCCTTGTGTTTTTCCAATGATTCCAATGACCGTGTCCTTCTTTATGAAAGATAGCGAGAATAAAGCAAAAGGACGAATGCAAGCTATTGTTTATGGCATTTCCATCGTTGCTATTTATGTTTTTATCGGCTCTGTATTAGCCGTTGTAGCTGGCCCCGGAATTGCCAACTGGCTAAGTACACACTGGTTGCCCAATCTTTTGTTCTTCTTTATATTTATGATTTTTGCTGCTTCCTTTTTTGGGATGTTTGAAATAATAATGCCTCATTGGTTAGTAAATAAATCAACTGCACACGAAGATCGAGGCGGAATTCTAGGCTCTATTTTTATGGCTTTTACGCTTGTTCTGGTTTCCTTTTCTTGTACCGGACCAATAGTTGGGACTATCTTAGTTGAATCAGCAGGAGGGCAAATTTTAAAACCAATTATTGGCATGTTGGGATTTTCATTGGCTTTTGCTATGCCTTTTACTTTATTTGCTTTTTTTCCTCAATGGTTAAACAAGTTACCAAAATCGGGAGGCTGGCTAAATTCCGTAAAAGTTGTTTTAGGTTTCTTAGAATTGGCTCTTGGATTAAAATTCCTTAGCATAGCCGATCAAACATATCATTGGGGTCTACTCGACCGCGAAATATACTTGGCATTATGGATTGTTATTTTTGCTTTAATGGGTTTCTATCTCTTAGGAAAAATAAAATTTGCCCACGATAGTGATGTTCCTTTTGTGAGTGTTCCCCGATTAATCCTGTCAATCATCACCTTCTCTTTTGTGGTTTATATGATTCCCGGACTCTGGGGAGCTCCATTAAAAGCATTATCGGGATATATCCCTCCTATGCACACACAAGATTTTGATATCAATCAATCTATTCGTAATGAACTAAAAACGGCCAATTTTGAATCTGGTATAAATGAAAATAAAGAACTCTGCGAAACACCAAAATATCATGATTTCTTACACCTTCCCCATGGTTTGGAAGGCTATTTTGATTACGAGCAAGCACTTGCTTGCGCCAAAGAACAAAACAAACCGCTCTTTATCGATTTTACAGGCCATGGATGTGTCAATTGCCGTGAGATGGAAGCCAATGTCTGGGCAGATCCTAAAGTTTTAAGTCGATTAAAAAGTAATTTTATTATCACCGCATTGTATGTTGACGATAAAACCAGACTCCCCAAAACAGATTGGATTACCTCAAAATATGATGGGAAAATAAAAAAGACTGTAGGAAATAAATTTGCTGATTTTCAAATAAGTAAATTCAACACAAATGCTCAACCTTTTTATGTTTTACTAAGTCCTGATGGAGAAATGTTGATGCAACCAAAAGCGTATGATTTAAACGTAGATAACTTCGTTACATTTTTAGATGCAGGAATAGAAAATTTCAAAAACGGGAAAACCGTGCAGCTAAAGCGTTAAAGATTCCACTCACTCTCCATTTAAGAAAACCAGTATTGATAGTCTTCCGGGCTATTGATATTGGCCAAAACACCTTGCCCTTTTGTTTTAACAATTTGCTTTTCTTTACTATCAAGAAAGCTTTTTAGATCATGAATTGAATCCTTACTTTCTTTTAACTCCCTCACCAGATCGGCTCCCAAAAGCAAGGGATGTCCATTTTTCCCATTGTATTGGGGGACTAGAAAAGCATTTACTTGATATCGTTTTTGCATTTCAGCAATAAGCTCTTTGGTGATAAAAGGATTGTCGATATTTTGAATAAATGCGCCTCTTCCTTTCTGAATATGATCTAAACCTATTTTAATAGAAGAGAATCTTCCCTTTTCCGGTTCCGGATTGATTAAAAACAATATGGGTTTCTTCCTTTTTCCTATTTCGAATTTAATTTTATCTTCATTTTCTCTATTTAAGACAACAATAAGCGTTGAATCATTCATCTGGGAATAAATATCTATTAAATAATTTACAAAGCTCTTGCTGTTCGAAAACGGCAATAAAGCCTTCTCTTTGCCCATCCTTTTTGAGCTACCGGAAATTAGAAGAATAACATCAATCATAAACCGGTTCAAAAATAAGGAAAGAATGAATGCTAAAAAGAAAAAAAGCAAGTTTGGGAGACTTGCTTTTTATAGAGGAGAAATTCAAAAAAACACAATATAAACTTGTGTTCTTCATTATCTCCCACGAAAGTATAATTTCTAAAGATACTACAACAAATATTTTGACGAACGTAAGAAACTATTTAGCAAGCGTAATGGTTTAGCAGTTAAACGTATTTCAAATTGGCAATAAAAAAAGCCATTGAACAAATTCAACAGCTTTTTCATTCCATGAGAATTTTTGTATTATTCAGGATGGATTGCTTCGGTTGGGCAAACATCAGCACAAGAACCACAATCTGTGCAGATATCTGCATCAATTTTATAGATATCTCCTTCAGAAATTGCTTCAACAGGACATTCGTCTATACAGACACCACAAGCAACACAATCGTCATTAATTACATAAGCCATAACAATAAATTTTAACGTATTAAATAAATTCAATTTCTTTGTGCAAATGTATAAATAATTTACAATTCCAATACCTATAAATAATTAGAAATAAAAAGATTTATACTCTTTCTAAATTAAGAAATTGATAGGTGAATATTAGGCGATTAAAGTAAAAATACATTTACATTTGCGCTATCAAAAAAACTAAATTCTAATGACGAATAAAATAGATAAAGTTATTGAACTCGATCACGTTGTAATTCGATTTTCCGGCGACTCGGGTGATGGCATGCAATTGACTGGAACTTTATTCTCCGACACCTCTGCTTTTATGGGAAATGGTATTTCTACTTTTCCTGATTATCCGGCAGAAATCAGAGCCCCTCAAGGCACTGTTGGTGGAGTTTCCGGATTTCAGGTTCATTTTGGCCACGACATTAACACCCCTGGGGATTATGCCGATGTTTTGGTAGCCATGAATCCTGCAGCCTTAAAAGCAAATGCTAAATGGACAAAACTAGGCGGAAGCATTATTTTAGATAAGGATGCCTTTACAGCAAAAAATCTAGAAAAGGCGGGTTATAAAACAGATGATCCGATTAAAGAAGACAATCTTGGAGGCTTTAATATTATTTCAGCGCCAATTTCTTCGATGACACAAGAAACTTTAAAAGATACCGGAATGGACAATAAAACCATTCTTCGAAGCAAAAATATGTTTGCTTTAGGGATGTGTTATTATTTGTTTAACCGTGAATTGACTTTTACAGAAAAATTCATTGAAACGAAGTTTAAGAAAGTCCCTGCTGTTATTGAGGCCAACAAAAAGGTTTTAAAAGCCGGTTATAATTACGGCTATAATGTGCAAGAATTAACTCCTTATAAAGTTGCTGCTGAAGAAATTTCAAAAGGAACCTATAGAAATATTAATGGAAATACAGCTACTGCATGGGGCTTAGTTGCTGCATCTGAAAAATCAAGTTTACCTTTGTTCTGTGGATCTTATCCTATTACACCGGCAACAGATATTTTGCATGAACTAGCCAAGTTAAAAAACTTTGGTGTTAAAACTTTCCAAGCCGAAGATGAAATTGGAGGTGTTACTTCAGCTATCGGCGCTAGTTTTGCCGGTAACCTTGCTGTTACTACAACTTCGGGGCCTGGTTTGGCTTTAAAAGGTGAAGCTATTGGCTTAGCTGTTATCACTGAACTTCCCTTAGTAATCGTAAATGTTCAAAGGGGTGGACCATCGACAGGATTACCAACAAAAACAGAACAATCCGACTTATTACAAGCACTTTATGGTCGAAACGGTGAAAGCCCTGTGGCTGTTATTGCTGCAAGTACTCCTTCAAACTGTTTCCATTATGCATTTCAAGCAGGTAAAATTGCTTTAGAACATATGACTCCTGTAGTCTTATTGACCGATGGCTTTTTAGCAAATGGAACACAGCCTTGGAAAATTCCAAATATGGAAGATTATCCAGAAATTAAAGCTCCTATTGCAAAAGAAGGAACTGAAAATTATATGCCTTATTTACGTAACGAAGAAAATCTTGTTCGTGAATGGGCTATTCCAGGAACACCAGGTTTAGAACACCGCATTGGTGGATTAGAAAAGATGGACAAAACAGGTGCTGTTTCTTATGTTCCAGAAAATCACCAAGTGATGACGGATCTTCGTGAAGAAAAAGTAGCACGCATTATTGCTGATGTTCCTGATCTGGAAATCATTGGTGAAGACGAAGGCGATTTATTAGTTGTTGGATGGGGCGGAACTTATGGTCACCTTTTAACAGCGGCTCATGATATGCAAAAAGAAGGAAAAAGCATCAGCTTTGTGCACTTCAACTATATCAAGCCATTACCGGCTAATACTAAAGATGTATTTAAAAAATTCAAGAAAATTTTAGTTGCTGAATTAAATAACGGTCAATTTGTAAACTATCTTAGATCAATGTTTCCTGAATTTACTTATTTACAATACAACAAAGTAATGGGTTTACCTTTTACATCGATCGAACTAATGGATAATTTTAATAAAATATTAGAGGAGAAATAATCATGGCTGCTGAAGTAAAATTAACTTTCAAAGATTTTAAAAGCGATCAGGAAGTACGTTGGTGTGCTGGTTGTGGTGATCATGCTATTTTGAATTCCGTTCAAAAAGCAATGGCAGAGATGGGAATTCCAAAAGAAAAATTTGCCGTAATTGCCGGAATTGGTTGTTCTTCTCGTTTTCCATACTATATGAATACCTATGGCTTCCATACCATTCATGGCCGTGGAGCTACTATAGCTTCCGGTGTAAAAGTTGCCAATCCTGACTTAAGTGTATGGGTTATTAATGGTGACGGCGATGGATTAGCAATTGGTGGTAACCATTTTATTCATTTAAATCGTAGAAATATCAATCTGAATCTTTTGTTGTTTAACAACGAAATTTACGGATTGACTAAAGGTCAATATTCACCTACAACTAAAGAGGGAACTAAAACAAAAACTTCGCCTTATGGAACTATTGAACAACCATTTAATCCAGGTGAATTGGTTTTAGGTGCTCAAGGTAAATACTTCGCTCGTACTATTGATGTAAATATGAAACTTACACAGGAAATACTTATCAATGCACAAAAGCATAAAGGTACTTCAGTAGTTGAAATTCTACAAAATTGTGTAATCTTTTCAAATGGCGTTCATGGTTTCTATACAGATAAAGAAAACAAACTCGATCGTCAAATTGTTCTTCATCATGGCGAAAAGATGATTTTCGGAAAGAATAACGACAAAGGCCTAGTTTTAGATGGATTGAAACTTAAAGTGGTTACTCTGGGAGAAAATGGCATTACTGAAAACGACATTTTAACACACGATGCACATGAAGAAACACCATTTTTGCATTGGATGTTAATAGCCATGAAAGGCCCTGATTTCCCAATTGCTTTAGGTGTTATTCGCGAAGTGCGAACAACTACATATGAGCAAAAAATGGAAGATCAAATTGCAGAAGTAAAAGCAAAATCACCAATAAAAAATATGACTGATTTGTTACATAGCGGAAGCACTTGGACTGTTTAAAGTCTTATTTGATTTAGAAAAAGGCCTTCAATTTGGAGGCCTTTTTCTTTTTTATTAAATCCTTATATTTACCAAAATTTTGATTATGGAAAATGAAGGCTGCATATCTTGTAAAAGTGATACAAATTGCTTTGGAGCTTTAAGCGATAGAGACTTGAAAACTATTGACAAAAGTAAAGTCGCAGTAACATTTAAAAAGGGGGAAACCATTGCTAAACAAGGTTCATTTGCATCCGGACTGATTTACATTAAAAAGGGAATGGTTAAACTTTATAAAGAAGGCCCGGACAATAACAATCTAATTTTAAATATTTTTGGTGGCGACGAATTGGTGGGAATATCGTCCATCTATGGTGATAATGTTTTTAATTATTCTATTGTTGCGATTGAAAAATCTGAGATCTATTTAATTGAACTTGCCGTATTAAAACAATTAATTCAAACGAATGCAAAATTTGCTACTGCAGTTTTACAACGATCCAATCGGAATACTTTGAGAGCCTATAATCAAATGTACAACCTCACCCACAAACAATTAAATGGCCGTATGGCCTCAGCACTAATCTTTCTTTCTAAAGAAGTGTATCAGAGCAATCGGTTCAAACTTACATTAAGCAGAAAAGATTTGGCCGATTTTACCGGTATGTCTACAATGGGCGCTATTCGTGTACTCAACACATTTAAAACGGATAAGATAATCAGTGATGAGAAAGGATTTATTGAAATTTTAGACGACAACGCAATCAAAATTATCGCTAAGGTTGGTTAGTAATAGATTTTTTGATACTTTAGATGGGTGATAACAAAACCCGAAAATACCAATACTGTTAAAGAAGTACCTCAAAAGCAAAATCGTTTTTGGATAAAGTTATCGCTTGCTCTTGCAATAATTCTGATAATCGTTTGGCTTATCCCCTACTTTTTTTCTAATTTTCTTTTTAACACAACAATAAAAAAAACTTTTTCCAAACTAACAAATCAGGAGTATACTCTTACTTTTGACAATTTAAAAATCAATCTTTTAACTCGAGAAGCAACTTTTTTTGGTTTCGAAATAATCAAAACAGAAAAGAATACTCTCCATAGTCCACTCGTTATTTTTAATTCTGACCGGTTCCTTTTTAGCAAATTAAACATTCGGGCTTTACAAAAAAACCAGATCTTAAAATTTGAAAAAATAGAAGTCAATAAATTAAAACTAAAAATAGAAAACGAACAGTCAACACTTAAAAATAAAAAGCTCTCAAATCCTTTGAGTTCATACTTATCTCAATTGGAAATTTCAATTTTCAGTGTGCAAGAAGCAGAAATAGTTTATAAACAGGCGAATGATTCCATTTATATTCCGTCACTCAGCTTAGAACTAAATCACTTACGGATTGACTCCTTAAGGGATACGGTAAAAACCAACCGATTTCATTTCGTTGATATCGACTTGGATTTAAAAAAACAACAAATTATCGTTCCCGATAAGAGTCATCAAATTTCTTTGAGTAGACTTAAATTTTCATCAAAAGAAAAATTATTTCAATTGGATAGCCTTTACATAATCCCTTTTCAAACAACCAATAGCAACAACACATATTCGCTTGATATTCCACAATTCAGCTTGAATAATTTTCAATTCGATTCGCTTATCAACCAAAAGGAGTTTCTTGCTCAATATTTGAACCTCAATATAAATTATCTAAATATTCAAATTAAATCTGATTCAAACTCAAACCACAATTCAACTATTAATAAGCAGCTGAGTGATTTGATTAATAAACATCTAAACAAAATACATATTCAAAATACAGAAGTTAATATTGCTAAAAGTCAGATTAATTTTCTAAAGCATCAACAAATAAATTTCGACGGAAACTGTAAATTTCAAGTCAATAATTTAACATTTTATCCTAAAGAGCAGCGTCATTTTTCGCTAACTGATGGGGAGGTATTACTTCCTGATTTTACCTTTTCCGACACATTGAATCATCAAAATTTACAATTTAATCTCGCACAGTTAAACTTTCAGCAAAAAACATTTAACTTGACAGGAATTAATTTTGTTTCTGGCAAAAAGAAAGATTCCAGATTTCAATTAGAAGAAATTCAATTGAATATGGTTGATTGGATTCAGTTGCTTAATTCGAACAAGCTCATTGCAGATAACTTGATTCTAAAAAAAGGAAATTTTACACAAACCCATCCTTTAAAATCCAAATTATCTATTAAAAAAATAGAAAACTTAAACAATTCGCTACTGTCTTTTTTTAATTTAATAAAGATTAAAACCATACAGTTTCAAGATTGGAACTACCATCTTCTTTCAAAAGCAATACAAGCTAAAAATATTGATGCTCAGTTAAACTCCTTCCAAGTTCCCAACGATTCAAAATTAGCCTTTGGTCTATTTTCTGATTTCAGTTCTCAAATCAATCGATTTAGTTGGGTCAGCGACGACCAAAGACATCATTATCTTGCCAACGCCATAGCAATAAACAGTCAATCGCAAGAAATAACGATACAGAAAGTGCAAAGTTTTCCTCGCTGGAAAACACTTAATAATGAACCACTGAATGAAAATGCACACTTTAAAATCTTTGCTGAGCATATTAAAATTAAAACCAAAAAACCATTTTATCAGATACGACTTAAAGACACCCTTGCTTTAAGCCATTTATCCATCGATTCTCTTAGTCTAAAGCAGTTTGGAAAACACATTAGTGAAACTAAACTAAAAGCAAATATTCCACCTATTCGGATTTCTTCTTTTGAATTAATAACAGGTAATTTTGCCGCTTACAATGATAGTTCCATCATAAATCGGCTTGCTCAGGTAAATGGAATTCATCTTCAGGGCGACTTTCTGGAAATATTTAGCGATAGTCTTTTCCAAATAAATTATCGACATTTAATCGCAGTTACAAAAAAAGGATTTTACCAAAACGAAGCGCAAGGATTAAACTTTAATTTTAAAAAAATAGATTTCGATTCAAAGGATGAATCCATAGGATTTCAAGAATTCAAGGTCGATATAAATTCGAAAAAAAATGGCAAATCTATCCATCATCAATTAAATTCAAAATTGGTGAAGATTACAGGTTTCGATCATAATTTATTCTTCCAAAGCAATTTAATTTCCGCCAAAGAATTTAAGATTAACGCTCCAACCATCATAAGCAAGCACAATTCCGACAAAAAGCAACACGTTGATTTTCAGCAATTTTTCTCACTCGAAAATTTACAACAACTTCCATATGTAGAGTTCGATCGTTTTATTATTCACGATTTCACCTGGCTGTCAACCTATACCATAAAGGGAATTACAAATATAACTACTCTTGAAAAAGCTAATTTTGAGGCTCTGGATTTTCGCCTAAGTTATCGCTCATTTATAAATCCAGAACGCATATTCTTTTCCAATTCTATCGATTTTTATATCGGAAACTTCAAAAAACATTTTCAAAATGGTAAATACTTATTAATGGTTAAGGATATTGGATTTTCATCTTTAAAAAAACAATTAAATTTCGATAATATTCAATTTTACACGCTTCAAAAAGCGAATCAGAATAATTACAATTTCACCATTGATCGGGTTTCATTTAACAAAATAAATTTTGCGGATTTTCAGCACAACTTTAGTCTCAGTGTTGATAATATTTTGATTCAAAAGCCCAATACCAAACTGCGTTTTTTCGGCTTTGATGAAAACTCCACAGTAAAAAATTTAAACACATTAGATCTGTATCCACTTCTAAAAACTTATTTTTCGGCATTAACTTTCAATACGATTGATTTGCGCGATATGACGCTAAAACTTGATGTTCTAAAAGGAAATAGTACCAATATATATAACTTAGGTCACCTTAATCTGCAAATGCACGATTTTAAAATTGATTCCATCACAGGTGCTTTTCAAAATAATCGCTTTTTCTATACCCGAAACACCTTAGTTCATTTGCGCAATTATTCGGCTCAAATTGCCAACGAAATGTATCGATTAAATTTCGCCGATTTACGACTTTCAACTTTAAGCGGAATGATGGATATAGATTCTGTTTCGCTTCAACCACTCTACAATTATGCCGATTTTGCAAAACAGATGCAATATCAGTCCGATCGTTTCGATATTACTGTTCATAATATAAGATTATCCGGCATCGATTTTCAAGATGCTATGTTCCGTAATAAATACACAATAAGGCGAGCTGATATTAATCAATTAATCGGAGAAGCTTCTCGAGATGGCGTCATTCCAAGAAGGCCCAATTATTATCCGCCCAATCCTATTCAGCGACTTTTAAATTTACCTTATTTTATTCAGGTCGATAGTTTGCTGCTTAATGACTCCCATTTTGCTTACAAAGAAAAGGGAGAACATACTGAAGAATATGGCTATATCTATTTCGACAAATTGAATGCTCTAATTTTAAAAGTTTCCAATAATCCGGATTATATAAAATTTGGAGGAAATACGGTTCTAAATGCTCAAGCCATGCTGATGGGAAAAAGTAAATTAAATCTGGACGCTACTTTTCCTTTGCTTGATCAAGGAAAATCATTCAAACTTAATGCTCAATTGGAACGAATAGAAATAGATTATTTAGAACCCATTTTAAAGCCTCTGGCATTGATACGAGCCAGAAGCGGAACCATTGAATCCGTGGACTTATCCGTTGAAGCAAACGATGATTATGCCTTTGGCTATATGAAAATGCTTTATTACGATTTAAAAGTAGACGTACTAAATAAATCTATGAAAAAAGGCTTCTTTAGCACCTTATTTGCGAATGCAATGATTAAAACTGAAAATATTAACTATTTGTTCCCTCGAAATGGACCAATTTATTTCGAGCGAAACAAGGACAGATCTTTATTCAATTATTGGGCTGAAATTAGCATTTTAGGAATGAAAACAAGTATGGGACTTGCAGACAAGCGTATTGCAAAAAAGGTAAAAAAACTGAAAGAAGATTAATTTATAAAAAGCCCAAATCAAGTTGTGCTTCTTCGCTCATCATATCCTTGTCCCAAGGAGGCTCAAAAGTCATTTCAACATGAACATCTTTAACCCCTTCAATGGCTTTTACTTTTTCATGTACCTCATTGGGCATAGATTCTGCAACGGGACAATTTGGTGCTGTTAAAGTCATCACTATTTCCACCTCGAAATCTTCGGCAACGTTTACTTCATAGACAAGACCAAGATCAAAAATATTAACTGGAATCTCAGGATCGAAAATCGTTTTAAGCACATCTAAAACCTTTTTCTCAAACTCCATTTTTGTTGTAATAACAGGCTTTTCCGGTATTGTTTTATCTTCTTTTGCTTTTTCTTTATTTTTCTTTTTTCCTAACCCAAACATGTTTTTTCGCTTTAATTTCCTTTGGCTTGAAAAGCCAAAGCATATAATCTAATTTGTTTAATCATGGATGTTAACCCATTGGCACGTGTCGGTGACAAATGTTCCTGCAAGCCTATTTGATTTAAAAAAGCTAGCTCGCAATTCAAAATATCCTCCGGTTTTTGGCCTGATAAAACATTTACCAAAAGGTAAACAATACCTTTGGTTATCACCGCGTCGCTATCTGCTTTCAAAATCATTTTCCCGTCTTCCATTTCTGCTGATATCCAAACGCGCGACTGGCAGCCCGAAATTAAATAACTATCGTTACGAAATTTATCATCGATGATAGGCAAAGACTGACCTAATTCAATAAGATAATTGTATTTATCCATCCAGTCTTCAAAAACGGCAAACTCTTCAATTAATTCTTCTTCTTTTTCCTGAATTGTCATCTCTCAATTTTCTAGCAAAAATAATAATTAACCAAACATTTCTATGGTTTTATGAATAGCTTGAACAAAACGATCAATTTCTTCTTTCGTGTTATAAGCAGAAAAAGAAGCTCGAATTGTTCCACGAATACCCATTCGTTTCATAATTGGTTCCGCACAATGATTTCCTGTTCGCACTGCAATTCCCATCTGATCAAGAATAGTTCCAACATCATAAGGATGAATTCCATCAATTAAAAAAGACAGTACACCGACCTTGTTTTTTGCTTTCCCAATAATCTGTATTCTATCAATTTTTTGAAATTCGGAAGTAGCATAGTTTAAAACTTCCTCTTCGAGTACTGCTAAATTTTCAATTCCTTCTTTTTGAATAAATTCAATGGCAGCTTCCAAACCCAAAACATCAGCAACATTTGGCGTTCCGGCTTCAAATTTAAAAGGTAACTCATTATAAGTGGTTTTTTCAAAACTTACACTTGCAATCATCTCTCCCCCACCTTGATAAGGTTGCAGTTGCTCCAATAAATTCTTTTTACCAAAAAGCACGCCTATTCCCATGGGGCCATACATTTTATGACTGGAAAAAGCATAAAAATCACAATCCAAATCCTGTACATTAACAGAAATATGCGCTATCGCTTGAGCTCCATCAATCAAAACCAAGCTCTTATTTTTATGCGCTAAATCAATAATTTTCTTCACCGGATTTAGTGTTCCCAAAGCATTAGACACATGCCCAACAGCAACCAAACGCGTACGCTCATTCAATAATTTACTATATTCATTGAGCAAAAGATCTCCTTCGTCATTCACCGGAATAACTCGAAGCTTTGCCTTTTTTCGTTCACAAAGCATCTGCCAAGGAACAATATTTGAATGATGCTCCAATTCAGAAACAATAATCTCATCTCCCTCTTTTAGAAAGGTTTCACCAAAAGAAAAAGCCAACAAATTAATAGAATCCGTGGTCCCTTTCGTAAAAATAATTTCTTTCGAACTAGTCGCATGGATAAAATCTTTAACACTTATCCTTGCTTTCTCATAAGCATCGGTTGCTTTTTGCGACAAATGATGAACTCCACGATGAATATTACTATTAAAATTCGTATAATAATTACTGATTCTATCTATAACCATTTGCGGTTTTTGCGTAGTAGCAGCATTATCAAAATACACAAGTGGATACTTGTTTATTTGCTGTTTTAAAATAGGAAATTGCGCGATAAATTGATTCTGATTTATACCCATAGGTTAAATTTTACTCATATCGATTTCAAAATTATACTTTTCAGGATTGCTGCATTGCAAAACACATTGATCGCAAATAGAAAGCTCTCCTCTTAACCGTTTCTTCACCATATCTTCCACACGTTCACGTAAGGAATCAATTTTAATTTTTTGAGTAACTTCCGCAGCAAAAGCGTACATTAACAACATCCTTGCATTGTCTTCACTAATTCCACGTTGCCGAATATAGAATAATGCACTATCGTCGAGCTGACCAACTGTAGCACCATGGCTACATTTTACATCATCAGCATAAATTTCAAGGAATGGTTTGGTATTAATCATCGCCTTATCTGTAAGAATGATGTTAGCATTATTTTGCGAAGCCAGTGTTTCCTGTGCATCTCTGCGAACCAAAATATGACCATTGAAAACAGCACGAGCATAATCATCTAAAATACCTTTAAACAATTCATTACTAGTACAATGTGGTACTGCATGATCTACATATACCTGATTATCAATATGTTGATTTTTGTCAGCCAAATAAACGCCCAGAATATCTGCATGTGCTCCTTCTCCATTCAGTGTAACAAATGATTCGTTCCTAATTAAGCCTCCATTGAGAATAATACTATTCGTATTCAGTCGAGAATCACGAGCTTGTTCAACGGCAACGGTACTTTTTAAACTTGAATTATTATTGATATTTTGCAAACGATAATGATCGATTGAAGCATTGGCTCCCAAAACGATTTCAGTTACCGAATTGGTAAAACTACGCTTATAATTATATGAATCGTCACAATGTATAAGCGTAAGCTGACTGTTTTCTTCGAGTATAATCAGATTACGATTCTGCACAAAAACATCTTCCGTTGTCCCTACTGCATTGATTAATTGTAACGGTTTTTCAACTTTCACATTTTTAGGGATATAAACAAATAATCCATCCAAAAAAAGAGCCGTATTCAGCGCATTGAAAGCATTATTTTCCGTCTTAGCATATTTTCCAAAATGCTTTTCAACTAGTTCAGGATATTTATCAAAGGCAGCACTCAGACTACCAACAATTACACCGTCATCTAAAATATGCAAAGGGCTTTCTTTATACACAAAACGCCCTTTATACAGATTCATAACGTAGGAATCTAACTCTTGAACTTCACACTCAAAAACTTCTTCCAAGATGTCTTTCATCAAAAAATCCTTAGTTGCCATTGAATAATCAAAAGATAGAACATTTTTAAGGTCGGTACTCCGCCATTTTTCCATTTTCTTATTTGGAAATCCTAGTCGATTAAAATCTTCCAGCGCCGAAGTACGTACATTTTGAAGACCTTTAAACGCATTCCCCTCCTTTCCTACAATGGCATCAAACCACTGAGGAATAGAATCAAGCACAGGTATTGAATTTAGTTCCTTACTCATAACCTAGCGCTTTTCCGTTTCTTTTTTTATCCAATCGTAACCTTTTTCTTCAAGCTCTAATGCCAGTTCTTTTCCACCTGAAAGGACCACTTTTCCTTCGAAAAGCACATGGACAAAATCAGGAACAATATAATCAAGTAATCGCTGATAATGCGTGATAACTACCGTTGCATTCTCACTGGTTTTCAATTTATTAACTCCGTTGGCTACGATACGCAATGCATCAATATCCAAACCTGAATCGGTTTCATCCAAGATAGCCAATTGAGGTTCAAGCATGGCCATTTGATAAATCTCATTTTTCTTTTTCTCACCGCCTGAAAAGCCTTCGTTTACAGAACGATTGGTGAGTTTAGCTGTGATTTCCACTAATTCTTTCTTTTCAGCCATCCTAGCTAAAAATTCCTTTGCGGGAATTGGCTCTTGGCCATGGTATTTTCGGATTTCATTCAAAGAAGTACGCATAAAATTGGTCATACTCACGCCCGGAATTTCGACTGGATATTGAAAACCCAAAAAGATGCCTTCCTGTGCTCTCACTTCCGGTGGCATTTTTTGAATATCCTTGCCGTTATACAAAATCTCTCCTTGTGTAATCTCATAACCTTCTTTACCGGCAATTACATTGGCAAGTGTACTTTTACCTGTTCCATTTGGTCCCATTATGGCATGAACTTCGCCTTTATTTACTTCTAAATTAATTCCTCTTAATATTTCTTTTCCGTTGATTGAAACGTGAAGATTTTTTATTTGTAATAACATTCTCTATTTATTTTGTCCCGAAAATCGGGGATAAAAATCTATTTAATTTAACCCACACTACCTTCTAAACTGATACTAAGCAATTTTTGAGCTTCCACAGCAAATTCCATAGGTAATTTATTCAACACTTCTTTCGCATAACCATTAACGATCAGGCCAACAGCCGATTCTTGACTAATTCCTCGTTGCTGACAATAAAACAACTGATCTTCCGAAATTTTAGAAGTTGTTGCTTCATGCTCGATTATGGAGCTTTTATTGGCGCCCTCAATATAAGGAAAGGTATGTGCTCCACATTGATCGCCCAACAATAAACTATCGCATTGGGAATAATTTCGGCTATTTGTTGCACGTTTGGTCATTTTTACCAAACCTCGATAGCTATTATTGCTATGACCTGCAGAGATTCCTTTTGAAATAATAGTGCTCTTCGTATTTTTTCCCAAATGAATCATTTTAGAACCTGTATCCGCTTGCTGATAATTATTAGTTACAGCTACCGAATAAAATTCACCAACTGAATTATCGCCGGATAAAATACAACTAGGGTATTTCCAAGTGATTGCAGAACCTGTTTCAACTTGAGTCCACGAAATTTTAGAATGATCGCCTTTGCAAATTCCCCGTTTAGTTACAAAATTATAAATTCCGCCTTTACCTTCTTTATTTCCCGGATACCAATTTTGTACGGTAGAATATTTAACTTCAGCATCTTTCATCGCAATAATCTCTACAATAGCAGCATGCAATTGGTTTTCGTCGCGTTGCGGTGCTGTACAACCTTCCATATAACTCACATAAGAACCTTCTTCAGCAATAATAAGTGTTCTTTCAAACTGTCCGGTATTGGCTGCATTTATTCTAAAATAAGTAGACAATTCCATTGGACTTCTTACGCCTTTTGGAATATAACAGAAAGATCCATCACTAAACACAGCCGTATTTAAAGCAGCAAAAAAATTGTCGCTTGGAGAAACTGCCATGCCCAAATATTTTTTAACCAAATCGGGATAATTTTTAACTGCGTCGCTAAACGAGCAAAACAGAATGCCATGTTTCGCAAGCGTATCTGTAAACGTAGTTTTTACCGATACACTATCTATAACAGCATCTACCGCCACATTGGACAACCGTTTTTGCTCTTCCAATGAGATTCCAAGTTTATTAAACGTATCTATTAATTCCGGATCAACCTCATCCAGACTTGCCAGTTCTTTTTTCTTCTTAGGTGCGGCATAGTATATAATATCCTGAAAATCTATTTCGGCAATTTTTAAATGAGCCCAATTGGGTTGTTCCATTTCTTTCCATTTCCGAAAAGCTTTTAAGCGATGCTCCAAAAGCCATTCAGGTTCATTCTTTTGAGTGGAAATATAACGAACAGTATCTTCATTCAATCCTTTGGGGGCTGTTTCAGTTTCAATATCTGTAACAAATCCATATTTATACTCGCTCTGCGTAACCTCTTCTATCAGTCTTTTCTCGTCTTGAGCCATGTTTTGCTTCTTATTTAGATTAATTTAAAATAAGTCCGCAAATTTACGAATAAAATTCTTTTTAACATACCGATTATCAGAATTCCTTATAAGGGAATGTTAATTTTTAAAATACAAAAAAAGAACAGAAAACGTTACGCTTAATCAATGAAACAACGCGTTTAATAAATAGATCTATTCGCTCGTACATTTACTCACAATCGCCATTTTTTACATGCTACCTTTGGGTCTTTTTACCTCCAAGCAATATTTACGCATTATTATTTCTTACCAAAGAGATAAGTAAACATCCCGATTTACTTATCTCTTTACTTTGTCAAATACCAAAACCCATTGAAAAATTATTACGTTTAAACGGAAAATGTGGACGTTTATACAATAGATACTAACGCCTGCTCATTTGCATGTTCCACTTTGAATAAGTATCCTATATTAGCCAAAGTTATGAGATTGAACCTAACAGCTTAAATTAACGCAAATAATTATCTCTATATAAGCAAGCCTTTTGGCTTGCTTTTTTTATGCTCTAATTTTTATAAAAAAATAAAGTAAATGAAGATTAAATATTTTCCTTGGCGTTTTTCATGATATTGTAAAGAAATTCGCGCGCTCTGAAGAGTTGAGCTTTAACCGTACCTAAAGGCAAATCCATTTCATCAGCAATCTCATCGTACGAAAACTCTTTAAAATAGCGAAGTTCGATTAGTAATTTATAATGCGGTTTTAGGCGGTCGACCACTTGACGCATTAATTCAATCTTTTGTTCTCGAACAAATATTTCCTCAGGATCGAGTGCGCCAGAATCTATATTTTGAGATAAATTTGGTCCTTTTTCATCTCCGGTAAGGCTTTTATCTATAGAAAGTATACCTTGCTTTTTCTTTCGGATAAAATCGATGGCATTATTAGTGGCAATACGGAAAAGCCAAGTGCTAAAAGCATATTTTGGAGAATATAAATGAATGCTCTTGAATGCCTTCCCGAATGCTTCTATGGTCATATCTTCGGCATCCGTGGCATTATTTGTCATCTTCAACAACATAAAATAAAGCGAATCACGGTAATTATTCATTAAATCAGCATAGGCTGACTGGCTACCTTCTATAGCCATCTGCACCAATGCATAATCGCGTTTTCCTTTATCTGTTAAATGAATGTCTAGTTCCATTTATTTTTTTCTGTTGAAAATATTTAAGCCCATTACCATACCCAATAAAGAAAATAGCAACAACTCGAGTAATGGCGAAAGTAATAATAATTTTTGTTCTTTTAACTTGCTTAAAGCACTTTTCTGGATCAGAATAAAGCTTAATAAGCGAGCTATAAATAAAATCAAAACAACTATTAACCAGTTATTTAAAATCAATAACGTAAGGCTGAACACATAAAAAACGAAAAGCGAAATTGGATAAATCATTAAGAATAACCTGTGTTTTGATTTGTATAATCGACTAGTAGATAATTGACGTTTTTTTTGTTCTAACCAAAACCCTATTTTTTTTTCGGCATTAGAATATACAAAGCTTTCAGGTTCTATACAAATAGCCGTATTTATTTTATTTGCCGCTTGATTAATGAACAAATCATCATCGCCTAAATCTACTTTATAATGTGCAATAAATCCTTTCTTCTGATAAAACATACTTTTACTATAGGCAAGGTTTCGCCCAACACCCTTGTATGGGATACGCAAAAGTGCAAGAGAAAGATAATTCAATGCCGCCATAAAAGCATCGAAACGAATAAGTTTGTTTAAAAACCCTGCTTCTACTTTATATGGAGCATAACCCAATACAATTTGCGTTTTTTCTTGAAATGCTCCTTGCATACTTCTAATCCATTGATCAGAGTGAATAACACTATTGGCATCTGTATGCAAAAGAGTATCATAGCTAGCCGATTTAATACCAATTGAAAGTGGAAATTTCTTCCCTTTAAAAAAGTTTAAGCTTTGATCAATCTGAACCACTTTTAAATGCGCATACGATTTCTCCAGTTCTCTTAAAAAAAAGTGAGTCTCATCATCAGAATTATCATTTACTACCACAACTTCAAATTGAGGATAATCCTGATTCAAAATAGGCTCCAGCATTTTTATTAAATTATGATATTCATTTCGAGCCACAATAACCACTGAAACTGGCAAATGACTTACGTTTTTTGGCCTAGGCTTATAATAAACCAAACGTGCAAAAACCAATCCATGATAGAGTATCTGGATTACAAAACTAAGGGCAAGCCCTCCTACTAGTATTTCATCAAATTTCAACAAAATGCAGTCTATTTTATTCTAGCGAAATTAAAAATTTCGCATGTGTAAATATTGGCTTTTACTTTAAACTTACTAATGCAATAATGTTAATAATCACTACCATTCTCATCTATAAATCATCCAAATAGCAAAACAAATAACACTTACGCAGGGCAAATCATTGAATTGTTTAGGTGATAGCCAAAAATATTTCTCAATATATAAAGATACACTGAATAATGAATTTCCAAAAGGATTGTTCTCATTAAATAATTAAGCAATCGAGCAAGTTTCAACTTGTTGGGCTTTTTCTATCTTTGTAAAAATTTATTACATGGATTTTAAACTGGAAAAGACGGATAGCGGCAGCAATGCCCGGGCTGGAGAAATAACTACTAATCACGGAAAAATAAAAACACCCATTTTTATGCCTGTAGGAACCGCCGGAGCTGTAAAAGCGATTCATATTCGCGATGTTAAAGAAGATACCAAAGCACAGATAATTTTAGGAAATACCTATCACCTGTATTTACGTCCGGGGATGGAAGTGATTGAGCTTGCAGGCGGTTTGCATAAATTTAATGGATGGGACAAGCCCATATTAACCGACAGTGGTGGATATCAGGTGTATTCTCTATCTGCAACCAGAAAATTAACAGATGAAGGCGTTTTATTTCAATCTCATATTGATGGCTCGAGGCATTTGTTTACTCCGGAAAGAGTAATGGATATTGAGCGAACAATTGGTGCAGATATCATGATGGCTTTTGATGAATGCACTCCTTATCCTTGCGATTATGATTATGCCAAAAGCTCCATGGAACTTACACACCGATGGTTGGATCGCTGTGTCACTCATTTCAATAATACAGAAGGAAAATACGGTTATAAACAAGCTTTATTCCCAATAGTTCAAGGGAGCACTTACAGTGATTTGCGAAAAAAATCAGCTGAAATAATTGCTTCCTATAATGCTGACGGAAACGCAATAGGGGGATTATCGGTCGGTGAGCCACATGAGGTGATGTATGAACAAACGGATTTAGTTTGTGGAATTCTGCCAAAAGACAAACCTCGTTATTTAATGGGAGTTGGAACTCCTGCAAATATTTTAGAAAGTATCGCTCTGGGCGTGGATATGTTCGATTGTGTAATGCCTACTCGCAATGGACGAAATGGAATGCTTTTCACCAGTGAAGGGATTATCAATATTAAAAATCTAAAATGGCAAAAAGACTTCTCTCCAATTGATACAAACGGATTGTCTTTTGTTGATGCTCAATATACGAAAGCCTATTTAAGACATTTATTTGCTGCTAAAGAAATTTTGGGTGGAATGATAGCTAGTTTACATAATTTACGTTTTTATTTATGGTTGGTTGATGAAGCAAGAAATCATATCTTAGCCGGTGATTTTAGTTTCTGGAAAAATGTGATGATAAAAAAATTGACAACTCGCCTCTAAGCAAATGAAGAAAATTGATTATTACATTATCAAAAAATTTCTTGGCACTTTTTTCTATGCTATTGCCCTGTTAACAGTAATAATAATTATTTTTGATGTTTCTGAAAAAATAGAGAATTTCATCGAAAATGAAGCTCCTTTATACGAGATTATTTTCTCTTATTACCTTAATTTTATTCCTTATTTCATCAATCTTTTCAGCTATTTATTTGTTTTCATTTCGGTTATTTTCTTCACTTCCAAACTAGCTTCAAACACCGAAATTATTGCAATTCTGAGTGCCGGCATTAGTTTCAGACGCTTGCTTCAACCTTATCTTATTTCTGCCGCCATACTCGGCGCTCTGTCTTTTGCACTTGCCAATTTTGTTATTCCACATACAAATATTGAAACTCGTGCTTTCAAGCAGAAATACATTCAAAATTTACGAAATGATATGGGGCATAATATTCATCTTCAAATGAGCAAAGGTGTATTTGCCTATATAGAACGCTTTGATAGAAAATCAAATACGGCACAAAAATTTTCCCTTGAACAAATCGATAGCACAGGAAAATTGAAGTACAAATTGAATACCGAGAAAGCAATTTATGACTCAGTGAGCAATAAATGGCAACTTAAAAATTATTATGAGCGCTATATCAATGGTTTAAATGAAGAACTCATTATCGGAAAAGAGAAAGACACCACGCTAAAAATTAGCCCAAAAGATCTTATCTTAATCAAAGAAGATTATGAAGAAATGGACTTTATGGAAATACGTAATTTTATTGACAAACAAAAACTCAAAGGAGCTCCCAATGTAATTACCTACGAAATTGAAATGCATAAACGTATCGCTTTTCCTTTTGCTTCCATCATTTTAACCATAATCGGGGTGAGTTTATCAAGCCGGAAAGTACGTGGAGGTATTGGGGTACATTTAGGCGCTGGAATCGCGCTCACATTTCTCTATATTTTATTTATGCAATTCACAACCGTATTTGCTATCTCAGGAAATCTTTCTCCTCTAGCCGCTGCTTGGTTACCTAATATTATTTATATTTTTATTGCCTTGTACCTTCTCAAAAAAGCACCTAAATAAATTTTGCTTGTTTCTTGAAAAAGCCTATATTAGCATTGAAAAACAAGCTAATTATGAAAATTTTTAAAGGAAATATCGTTGATATACTTGCAGGAAAGATTATTAAAGGCGAGCTCCATATCGAAGGCTCAAAAATAAAAGCAATCATTCCAAACAATACAATTACCGAAACTCAATATATTTTACCCGGTTTAATTGATGCTCATATTCATATTGAAAGTTCTATGCTTATTCCGTCGGAATTTGCACGATTGGCCTCTGTTCATGGGACAGTAGCCACGGTTTCCGACCCCCACGAAATTGCCAATGTTTTGGGAATTGACGGTGTTAAGTTTATGATTGAAAATGGGAAAAAGGTTCCTTTTAAGTTTTATTTTGGAGCTCCATCGTGCGTGCCTGCCACTCCATTTGAAAGCACCGGTGCATCTCTAGGTCCAAAAGAAGTAGAAGAACTTTTAGAAATGGATGAAATAAAATATTTGGCCGAAATGATGAACTTTCCCGGGGTTTTGAATGGAGATCCTGAAGTTCTGAAAAAACTTTCGAGTGCTAAAAGACACGATAAACCAGTAGATGGTCATGCTCCGGGATTGAAAGGAAAAGATGCTCAAAAATATGTTACAGCCGGCATTTCTACCGATCACGAATGCTTTACCACCGAAGAAGCTCTTGATAAATTGAAAGATGGTATGTTTGTCCAAATTCGTGAAGGAAGCGCTGCTAAAAACTTCGAATCGCTCATAGAGCTTATGGGAAAATACAGTGATAAAATCATGCTCTGCTCCGACGATAAACATCCTAACGATCTTGAACAAGGACATATTAATCAAATGATTAAACGTGCATTGGCCAAAGGATTTGATCTAATGAATGTACTAAAAAGCTGTACCCTCAACCCCATTCAACATTATAAACTCAACGTAGGATTATTACAAGTGGGTGATGATGCTGATTTTATTGTGATTGATAATCCAACCCATTTTCAGGTTTTAAAGACCTTTGTACAAGGACAACTCATTGCCGAAAATGGAAAAACTTTAATTGATTCAGTACAGGAAGAAACGCCCAATCTATTCGTTGCACAACCTTTAACTATTTCCGACTTAATCGTTAAACCTCAAGACAAAAAATTAAAAATTATCGAAGCTATTACTGGTCAGTTAATTACCAGATCCGTTTTGGGTGAAGCGCTAATTGAACAAAACAATGTAATTAGTGATATCCAACATGATGTTTTAAAAATTGCGGTAATAAATCGATATAAACCCTCAAAACCAGCGATTGGTTTTGTACGGGGTTTTGGATTTAAGAAAGGAGCCATTGCTTCAAGTGTTGCACACGACAGTCATAATATTATTGGCATTGGGACAACCGATGCCGAATTATTAAAAGCTATCAATTTAATTATTAATAAAACCGGAGGAGTTTCCTGGGTTAACGAGAAAGAACAAATGATACTTCCACTTCCCGTTGCAGGCATTATGTCTAATCAGGATGGTTTTGAGGTCGCTAGAAAATATGCCGAAATTGACAAAAAAGCCAAATCACTAGGAGGCAATTTAGAAGCCCCTTTTATGACGCTTTCCTTTATGGCCTTACTCGTAATTCCAGAATTAAAACTGAGTGACAAAGGATTATTCGACGGAAACAGCTTCTCCCTGACAAATTTATTTGAATAAGATACTTAGAATCAATATAAATTATTAAATATTGATGTATTTATTTTGTTTACATAACTAAATATTTAACTTTGTATGTTGTATTTATTGTTAAACGCAAATCAATATTAAATATACACTATGGAAAAATTAATGCTTGACATCGATAAACTTGAATTTGCAGCTAGCAAATTAAGATCAATTGCACATCCTATGCGTATTGCTATTATCGATATGTTAGCTGACAATAAACGACTGAGCGTAACAGAAATATATAAAGCGCTAAATATAGAGCAAGCAGCCGCTTCTCATCATTTGAATATATTAAAAAATAATAAAGTGCTGATTTCGAAAAGGGAAGGTAAAAAGATTTTTTATTCCTTAAAGAACAACACATTAACTGAAATTATTCAATGTATTAATCGGTGTAACGAAGATTAATTATTGAAGAATAACAAGGAAGGAAGAGAGCTTTTGACGATGCTCTCTTTTTTTATTTCTTGCTTTTTACACTTGGGTTTTCTTGTGCATCATCGGAAACCACCCATTCTTCCTCTACCTTCCAACCTGCTTTTATTTCGATGGCCGTTGGAAAATAAAAAACTTTCTCAGGGAGTAATTTTTTCAAGTAATCGCCACTACTCCAACGTCCATTATTGTCTCTATCTTCCAGTATTTTTATTCTATATTTATCGTCTTTCAAATTAGAAAATATCACTGTACTACTGTCTTTAACCGGAGCAAACCCCAAAACTTTCTCTTTATCTGCGTCTCCTTTTATCAGCTGCGCTAGCCAATGTGATTTCGATGTTTCGGGCAAAATAAAATAAACCTGCAACTCGCCGTATTTACTTTCTTCTGTAGTTTTAAAATTAGCAACTATACTGTCGTTTTGAGTTCCATAAATATCAGTCAAGGCTTGATCCGGAATTTCAAATCGATAATTAACGCCTTCTTTCCAAGGATAATCAACCACGAGTTTACGTTTAACTTTATCGGTAAATTCAATTTTGAAAGGAACTGAAGTGCTATCTTCCAATAAAGTACAATTTTCAAAGTTTGCATTTCGAATAGGTGTTTCAAACACAATTTTTCCCTTAGAAAAATAGGGCAATTCCGATTTTATATTAATCGAATAAGCAATCGTTTTTGCTTTAATAGTCTTGGATGCTTTTGTTGATTTTCCTCTTTTGGCATTGCCAGTTTTTTTAACTACTGGAGCATTTAATAAAATCTGAATTGTATCTGCTTTGAGCGTGTCCACAACCATTTTTAAGCGAATAGTATCGGCAAAAGGTTTTAAAAACCACAAATCGAGTGTATCCATTTTGCTTGAATACTCTGCTAAAAAAATGGTGCTTTCAGCAATTGAATCTAAATTCAAGACCTCAAATTGAACGGAATCTTTTAATGGATATTTAAATTCAAAATGCATTCGATTATTATTCAATAATGTCTTTTTAATTATTTTTTGAACAGAATCTTGCGGTTCATAAAGCAATAAAGTATATGTATGCTTTGTGATGGGAATCGCATAATTTGCCCACAAACTATCCATCAACATTACATTTGCTGTATCAATAGGAATAGTATCCGGAATAAAATCAAATACTTCTTCAGGTAAAACAAGCGTATCCACGAATGCAATAGCTTCGTTTGGCATATCGTTAAAATAATTTGCATTGGCATCTTTCAAAGCAAATATCAGATAGGAATCGTTTCGGATGTTGTTAATTTCGAAAAAACCGTCCTTATTGGTTTTAGCAACATAATAGGGACGTATATTCTGAGGCATTTTATCGAATGAAAGCGTATCGTTATTATTTAAGTACAAACAAACATAAATTTCTTCAGAAGGAATTAGATACTGAGCTTCCAAGACTTTTCCACGAATACTCAAACTGTCAATATCCGGCCCCGTAGAAAAAACATATTGAAAGTTTGATAAAGGAATACTTTCATGTAAATCGACAATTGCGTCTCCAAAATAGATGGTATAAGTGGTGCTATCGGCTAATATTTCTTCTTTATCAAATTTGATTCTAAGCCCTTTCCCTTTTGTTTTTATATCCAACTTGTGTTGCGTAGGAGGCGAAACCAAAAGGTGCTTATTCAACTCTTTTAAAACCACAAATTCATCAAATGCCAAATCAATTTTATCTGATTTAAAAAGTGTAGTACGATTTACAGGATCGCTCCCTAAAAACTCAGGAGGAGTTTCATCTTTTGGTCCTCCCGTTGGCGCAATAGGATTGGCACAAGAAACTACAATCAAAAGCAAAATTAAAATAGAAGCAGTTAGATTTATAATTTGTTTAGATTGCATAGGATTCTTTTTAGACGAACAAAGGTATTTAGATTTTTTGATTGATGCAAAACAAACAAGTTTCCAAAGAAAGAAAACATTACTAGGAATTTAAATTTTAAGAGAAAGAATTTAGGCTGCTAATCTATTGCTTTGGAAAGTCGCTGAAAAGTTTCTGCATTATCGTCCTGTCCAACTGCCGAAAAACTTTCGACAAGCTCTGATAAAAGTCGCTTAACAACACTTACATTATCACAAACCTCATAATACGCATTTCTTGGAGGTTCATTAATCTGCTTCAAAAAAGCATCGATATCTTTCTTAGTAAAGATAATTCCTTTATTAAACGGATTAATGTAAAACAATACGCGATGTTTTGCTGAAAGAACACTTTCGTCGTTTACATAGGCAAGCACAAAATTCTGAGGTAAATCGATACCATAAATAGGCATATTCAAACGGCGTGCTATTTCCAAATACAAGATGCTCATGCTTAAAGAGTTTCCTTTTTTACTTTCCAGCACATCATTAATGAGCGAATTTTGAGGAGAACTTAAATTACCTTTATTTCCGTAAAACGAATAAATCTCAAAGAAAATATGATTAAAAATTTCAACTTTCTCAAGTGGAGTAAGCTCTTCATTCATTTCTAACCACACATCTCGTGTTATCTTATCCATTAATTCACGAAGTGCCTTGATATCCATTTTAGGATAATGCATAGCAGAAATACTCAAAGCCATTTCGAATAAACTGGCTTGATCATTTTGCTTCCACTCAACAAGTTGTGAATACACCGAATTGAACCGGATTTTTCGTATCAATTCATCAATACGATTGCTTACCTCTTTTTCGATTCCAATACTATTTGTCGATTCAAGCAAATCAATCGCCGCCTCACCAAAACTCAATATTCGATCTTCTATCTGATTAATAACGGCAAGATCCGGATCATCCAAAAGCCGCACAAGCGCTTTAAGTTCTTTCGATTTAGTTTTGTCCAAATTCATTGCTCTGTCTTGCATTGATTACAAATTTAGAATTGAATACAAGACTATCCCCTAAATAATTTAAAACTTATTAAACGATAATTGTTAATTTAGCCTCACAAAAATAATTTGCTATTTGAATATATTAGCCATCAATTTTTCATTTTATGCTTAAGATTATCACAAAGCCTTCCTTCCTTCTAAGTGTAATGACTTTCCTGTTTTTTTTACTACCAACTCATACCTATAACCCTGATAAAGTAGAACATACACTCAGTTATAACGAAAGTTTATTTTTAGATAAACCCACTATTCCGGAAACTCATAAGGATTTCATTCTGGATTTAATTCCACTTATCCAGCATTCTAATCAGGAAGTATTGATGGAGCGCGAACTTTTATTAAAAATTTATTCGTTGGTTAGTGAAGGAAAAAATCTAAAACAACCAGAGCGGCAATGGCTTAAAAAGCTAAAAATAAAATACGAAGGCAAAAATAACACACACCTATTTCCAAAAGAAAAAGAATCTCAATTAAAGTATATCGACAAATTGCTAGAGCGTGTAGATATGATACCCATTCGTTTTGCACTTGCTCAAGCAGCAATAGAATCAGGTTGGGGAACATCACGTTTTTGTATAGAAGGAAATTCTTATTTTGGGATTCATTGCTATACACCCGATTGTGGAATAAAAGCTTCAGAAGATAAGGATGGGGAATTTGAAGTAAAATCATATTCAAACGCACAAGAATCCGTTAACGATTACTTATTGTTTATCAATTCTAAAAGGGGGATGCAAAGATTTCGCAACGAACGTGTTAACTATTTTCATAGAGATTCTATCCCTAGTTTACCAAAACTGGCAAGAAGTATAAAAGGATACTCTGCGATTGGACAATCCTATCAATTTATGATAGAATCCATTTTAAGAATATACATCCCGGAAAATATCGCAAATAACTAATTCACTAATGTTTTAGGCGATATTTATTCGTCAATTCCAACCCAATCGCTCCAACCACTCACATAAATTGAATCGCTGTTTGGATCATATCTTACAGTAATACTTACCGTTCTGTCATCGCCACCCCAATGCGTAATTGGGTAACCACTTGCAACACCCGCATTTTCGTTTTCCTGAACCATTACTAAAGTTCCCCCATTATCTACTCCAATTCGGTATTCACTCCAATGCAAATTAGGAATATCCAAGGTGAAAAAAGTAGATGCTCCGGGAGCCAATGTTAATCCACCGTTAAGTAAATTACTTCCCCATTCTCCTACCGGCTGATCTGTACCATTTGAAATTCCACGAGAACGAGTTTCAATAACTGTAATTGTATAATCCGAAGTACTGGCGTTTTCAAACTTAACATAAAGTGTATCTGCTACAGGATCGGTGGTGGTTTTATCACAAGCCACTAAAACAAATAGTAAAATGACAAATGGAAATACAAGTTTTTTCATGATTGTAATTATTAATTATTAAAGTTAATTTTCTCTAAATAAGAACTTTAGTACAAAAAAAATGAAAACTAGTACACAAAACAAACTATTTCTAAAAAAACAACTACCTTTAACTTATTTATTTAGGCAGATTTTACACGCATTTAAGAATAAACACTTAAAAAAATGAAAAAAATAGCATTATCAATTTTCAGCATTCTTTATTTATCCGTATCACTTTATGCTCAACGCGAACAAGATTCATTAGCCTTAGTAAAAATCTACGAAGCCACCGATGGCGATAATTGGGAGAACAATACCAACTGGCTTAGCTCAGAACCCATTTCTACTTGGGAAGGTGTAACTGTAATTGAAAATAGAGTTCAAAAGTTGCATTTTTATGGTAATAATTTAAATGGAACACTAGCCGCTGAAATTGGAAATCTCAACGCACTTACAAGCCTTCTGATTCTCTCTAATCCCCTGCTCAACGGAAATCTACCTGATGAAATAGGAAACTTAACAGAACTTACAGAATTAGTATTGCATGGAAATGGATTTACAGGTAGCATTCCAACAAGTATAGGTAATCTAACAAAGCTAACAGAATTAACACTTTCCGAAAACCATTTCTCGGGGAATATTCCTTCAGAAGTAGGAAATATTATCTTATTAGAAGAACTTATGTTGGGTGATAATGAATTATCGGGAATGATCCCTGCTGCCCTTGGAAACCTCTCTGAGCTAACACGACTAGAGCTTACTGAAAATGATTTCTCAGGAGCTTTATTCCCAGAAATGATTAATCTTACAGCATTAGAACGTATTTATTTATCTAATAATGCATTTACTTCATTAATTGATTTTTCCAGCTTTACCAATCTTCGGTATTTAGGTGTTGATGCAAATATGCTCGATTTTGAGGATCTTGATGCAACTAACATTGATAAAGATCAAGTTGATATTACCTACGATGACCAAAGAACAGAACTAAGCATTTCCGAAACACTTAACGGCACAGAATATACTCTTAACGCTCTATATAACTACGAAGGAACCACTTATCAATGGAAAAAAGACGACGTTTCAATTAACACTGAAACCAATGCAAGTTTAATTGTTCCAGAAGCTAATATTGGTGTTTACAATTATACAGCAACACATCTCAACTGGCCAGATTTAAGTTTAGAAAGTGAATCTATTATTATTGGCGATTTACACGGCGGTGTAATCTTATCCGATTCCCTAGCTTTAGTAAATCTATATGAAAATACGGATGGCGAAAATTGGTACTCACATATTGGCTATGATGGTTCTCCCGATAATTGGTTAAGCACAGAACCCATATCACAATGGGAAGGACTTACTATTTCTAGCGGTAGAGTAATTGCTCTCGATTTGGAAGAAAACAACCTAAGCGGAACGCTTCCTGCTTCCGTTGGCGACTTAACAGCTTTACAAACGCTTAATCTTTCTAATAATAAATTAACGGGGTTGATTCCAATAGAAGTCTGGGATTTGACCAATCTTATAGAGCTGGATTTATCCAGAAACACTTTCTCTGGCAATATCCCTTCTGCCATAGAAAACTTAAATTTACTGGAAATCCTTTTTCTGCATTCAAATAATTTTGATGGAGAAATTCCTTCTCAAATAAATCAGTTAACGAAACTAAATGAGCTAAAGCTTACTTATAATAAATTTAGCGGTAATTTACCCGATATATCTGGACTAAGCGCATTAACATTTTTATCAATCTCTGATAACAAACTAAGTGGATTATCTGATTTATCGGCACTTACAAACCTTATATCGCTTTACGTAAAAGATAACTTATTTGATTTCGAAGCCTTTGAAATAACACAAATTGATTGGTCAACAGATGGTTTTTATTATAGTCCACAGAATTACCAATTGCCTTTTACTGAACAAACAAATGGCTCAGACATTACTTTAAGCGTAAACTATGATTATGCAGGAACAAGCTACCAATGGTATAAAGACAAACAAGCCATTCTAAATGAAACCACCAAAACTTTAACTTTTACCACATCAGACTTGGGTGTTTATCAATGCAAAGCCAATCATAATAATTTACCTGAACTTACATTAGAAACAGAAGTTTATATCAATGGCGAATTGCATGGTGGCGTTTTTCTATCGGATTCATTGGCTTTGGTTGCCGTTTACAATTCTAGCAATGGCGACAACTGGACAGACAATACCAATTGGCTAAGTAGTGAACCCATTAATGACTGGGCAGGGGTCGAAGTAGAAAACGGACGTGTTAGCACATTAGGATTAACCAATAACAACCTAACAGGCATACTAGCTCCAGAAATTGGCGACTTAAATTACTTAGACAAACTTTACCTGTACGATAACCTGATTGGAGGAGAAATACCTACCGAAATTGGGAATTTACACAGTGTTACTGGCTTATATCTATACCAAAATAATTTTAGCGGCACTATTCCTACATCTTTTGGGAATTTAAGTAATGCATATGACATTCACATTCAGTCCAATAATCTCACGGGAGATATACCAAGTGAAATTGGCAATATTGAAGGGCTTAATCGGTTTTATGCTTATGATAACCTGTTAAGTGGAACAGTACCCTCCTCTTTTGGACAACTTACCGAAATTTATGTTCTACTCCTAAATAACAACCTACTTAGCGGTTCTCTTCCTGTTGAAATAGCCAATATGAGCAGCCTTAAATATTTCAGAATTTACGATAATGAACTTCGTGATTTACCCGACCTATCAACTCTCCCTAAACTCAGAGAATGCTATGTTTACAACAACCAGCTTGATTTTGAAGCTCTTGATAATGCAAATATTGATTGGGCTGGAAATAGCTATTTTAAATACTCTGATCAAAATTTGATTCTTCCAATACTT
>JAGGUP010000007.1 GCA_021158405.1 Bacteroidales bacterium | reverse complement strand
GTATATGGGCGGAGCGATAATTATTCACATGACAGGCGGTATGAGTATTATGATGCCAAGCCTTGTGCTTATTTTGATTTGGGTAGTTTTTTATTTAAGAACACCGGATTTTTTTAAAATGAAATAAAATGAAACGACCCTGATTGAATAATGATTAAATCACAAAGGAGAATGATTATTCAATCAGGGTAAGTTCCATGTGCCCAATGAAATATAAAATTATTAAGACATGAAAATTGAAGAAGAAATAAAGGGAAGATTTCGGAACGAATATCACAAAGGTTTGATAAATATTACGTATACAGCAAAGCAGTTAAATTACGAGTTCTATCAATCATTAAAAAAACATGGGCTTGCCGAACATCAATACAATGTTTTGAGGATATTACGAGGTTTTCACTCCGAAAGCCCTCTTTCCATTCGTTTTATTAAAGAGCGTATGCTCGACAAAGATTCAGATGTTAGTCGCATTGTTGACAGATTGTTTCAAAAAGCTTTGGTTAGTAGGGTAGAAAATCCTGAAGATAGACGCCAAAAATCAGTTGATATTACTGAATCAGGTTTGGCACTGCTCGACAAAATGTATGATTGTGAACAGAAGGCTGACACCTTGCTTAGTAATTTAACGATTGAAGAAGTTGCGAAATTGAATCAGCTATTAGATAAAATTAGAGAAAAGAAAGAATAATGCAATGGCGGTAACTCGATATGGTTAATTGCCAGATCAGTGCAAATTCTAGCGTTTCAGCACCTATCAAAAGTAGTTGTAATACCGATTTAAACCTCTATTTATATTCCTCAATTTAATAAGAATTTGGTATAACTTGATAGTGACCTGTCCTAAAAAATCAAATCAACTACAATTAAAAAAAGAAAAAACGCTTTGAAATAGGATCTTTATATCTTGTACATCCTAAAACTAAATCCAAAATCCACTACAGTTTTGATAATAAAGGTCAAAAAGTGCTGTTGCTTGGTAGACCTATGTACTAAAAATAAGATAAATACACTTTTATAAAAATATTTTTCAAGATTAGTTGCATATATCAACTAAATAACTTTACTTTGCTGCCGAATTAATTTTGAAGCTATGGAACAAGATAATTTACCTCTTGGAATGGTCGTTGGACAAATGATGCATGAGATGCTCAGAGTGCTGAAAAAACGAGACATTGAAAAGGCAGAGATTCCACTTACCATTGAACAACACGCTGTTTTACATATACTAAATGTGAAGGAATCAGATGTTATTCTGAAAGAAATGGCTGATGCAATGGGTAAGGATAAGTCGGCTATACTGCGAATAATTGATGTTCTTGAAAAAAAAGAACTGGTAAGAAGAGCCATTGATCAAAAAGACCGTAGAAAAAAATATTTAATGGTTACCAAAAAAGGTGAACAAGTTATTGAAGAGTTTTACAAAATTGATGAAGAATTAAGAGAAGAACTTAAAGAAGGTCTTACAAAAGAAGAAATGAAAATATTTTATATGGTGGTCTGTCATATTAAAAAGAAAGCAGAACAGTTATAGTTTTTTTATAAATATAGTTGATAAACACAACTATTGATAATTACAAGTATAATAAATTAAAAGAAGAGTATAAAAATGAGAAGATTAATTTTAAGTGTGTTCGTGTTGAGTTTTTTTTCACTTCAGGCACAAAATAGTGTTGAACTATCCTTAGATAGTGCAGTAAATTACGCTGTGGCACATAATAAAATCTTGAAGAATTCAAGGTATGCTATTGACAAGTCAAGTCAGAAAATAAAGGAGACCATTTCGCAAGGATTGCCTCAAATTAGTGCATCTGTAGATTATACCAATTTTTTAGGGGCAGAAGCCTCACTGCAATTAAATCCTGCAGCTCCACCAGCCATTATTAAATTCAACCCAACAAGTAACTTCAAGGCAACTGCCAATCAGTTAATTTTTAACGGGAATTATATTGTTGGTGTTCAATTGGCAAAACTGGCTAAAACGATAACTGAAAAAAGTTATCAGAAAGATGAACTTGATGTCAAGGAGCAAACCTATCAGGCTTATTATATGATATTAGCCATGCAAAGAATTTTAGACAAACTGAGAGGTAATTATAAAAATGCTCAAACAATCTACGCGAACACAAACAATTTAGCAAAAGTTGGTGTGATAGAGGAAACCGATGCTAAAAAACTTTCTGTTATGGTAACATCAGTCGGAAATGCCGTAAAATCAACCGAACGACAAGTAGAGCTTGGCTATAATTTACTACGATTTCAATTAGGTTTACCATCTGATCAAGATATCAAATTGACCACCTCATTCGAAGATATTGCAAATAAATATGATATTCTTAGTAAGCCAGTAGATACATTTAATATCCAAAAAAATATTAATTACCAATTGGTATCTATGCAAGGCGATATTGCAAAAAAATCAATCGATATGGCAAAAGCAAGCTATTTACCTACTTTGGTGGCTTTTTATTCTTATACTGAAAAAATTAAGAAGCCTAATTTTGATATGTCACCTAAACATGTGTTAGGACTTCAACTGGATATTCCAATTTTTGCCGGTGGATTAAGAAAATATCAATTAAGTCAAGCCAAAATTGATCTTGATATCAATGAAAATACAAAAGATCTATTAGCAGATCAACTGACGTTACAGGGAAAACAATTGAGTTTTGACTTTAATAATCTTTTAGAACAATATGTATCTCAAAAAGAAAATGTGGATATCTCTAAAGAAGTTCTCGACCAAATGAATTTAAAGTTCCAACAAGGTATTGTTTCAAGCCTTGAACTTACCAGTGCAAATAACGATTACTTGACCGCCGAATCAAACATTACAGGTACAATGCTTAAATTATTGAATGCAGAATTGGCATTAAGAAAATTAAATAATAACTTTTAAAGAATTAATAGAATGAAAACAATAAGATTTAGCAATTTATTGATTGTAGCAGGTTTATTAACATTAGCTACCGCCTGCGATTCAGGAAAAGAAAAAGAGGCACAAGCTAATCAAACAGAAGTAAAGCAAGCAATGCCTGTTAGAACCATGATAGCCAAAACAGAAGTAATAAATAGAAATATAAACTATACCGTATCGCTAATCCCATTTAAGGAAATTTATTTAGCACCTGCAGCTCCTGGTAAAATTAGTAAGATAAATGTTGAAATAGGCGATCGTGTTACAAAAGATCAGCTTGTTGCTACTATGAATCGTACAAATTTAGAATCGGCACGCATTAATATTGCAAACTTGGAAACTACTTATAAACGATTAGAAGAACTTAAAAAGACAAATACTATTTCTGACCAACAATACGATGAAGTAAAAACCGCCTATGAAGCCTCAAAAGTAAGTTATCAGTTTCTTTTGGATAATACAGAATTAAAAGCTCCCTTTAATGGTGTAATTTCAGGTAAATATTTCGAGAACGGCGAAAACTTTTCCGGAGCACCTAATACACGTGCAGGAAAATCGGCTATTGTTACTATTGTGCAAATCAATCAACTAAAAGCTTTGGTTGGAATATCGGCCTCTTATTTCCCTCAGATAAAAAAAGGAATGAAAGCGAAAATTACCTGCGATATTTATCCTGATCAAACTTTTATTGGCGAAATTTATAATATCTATCCAACAATTAATGATGCAACTAAAACTTTTACTGTAGAAGTAAAAATTAATAATCCCGATTTAAAATTGCGTCCGGGAATGTTTGCTAAAATTCAACTTAATCTCGGTGAGGGAGAAGCTATTCTTGTGCCAACCATTGCACTAATAAAACAAACAGGAACCAATGATATGTATTTGTTTGTAAATAAAAAGAATATAGCTATAAAACAACCCGTGCTAACAGGTCGCCTTTTCGATGATAAAACCGAAATAATAGAAGGTATTAGCGAAGGTGATAAAATAATTATTGCCGGACAAAATAAACTTAAAGATCAGGCTGCTATAATTGTCAAATAATAAGTTGTTTAATAATATTAAAAGATAAAATTATGAGTATATATAGCACCTCCGTAAAAAAACCTGTAAGTACCATTATGATATTTATCGGGGTGGTAATTTTTGGAATATTCTCTTACCTTCAGTTGCCTGTAGATTTCTTTCCCAAGATGGACCCGCCGATAATTTCTGTTTTCACATTCTATCCGGGGGCAAATGCCGAAGATGTGGAACAAAATATTACCAAAAAATTGGAAGACCATTTTGGTTCTATCAGTAATCTAAAAAAAATATCGTCTTCTTCAAAAGATAATATTTCGGTAATAACATTAGAATTTGAATGGGGAGCAAATTTAGACGAAGCTACAAACGAAATACGTGATGCCATAGGTCTTGCTGAAAAAAGTTTGCCTGATGATGTTGAAAGCCCAATTATATTTAGGCTGAGTACAAGTATGATGCCTGTGATTATGTTTTCGGTAACATCAGACGAAAGTTATGAGGGCATTAAAGATATTATAGACGATAAAATAATACAACCGCTTAACCGTATTGAGGGGGTCGGAAACATTATACAAATTGGTGCACCTGTAAGGGCTATTATGGTCGATATCGACCCCAGAAAATTAGAGGCTTATCATTTATCGGTTGAACAAATTGGTGGAGTACTTGCAGCCAATAACTTAAATCTGCCGTCAGGAAGTCTTGAAATGGGAAAATCGGATTTGAAACTTCGATTACAAGGTGAATTTGAAAATAGTGATGTTATTAAAAACATTATCATAAGCAATTTCAATAATCATCCTGTTTACCTAAAAGATGTTGCAACTATTAACGATGGTTTAAAAGATATAAAATCGTACGAACGTGCCAATGGTGAAAAGAATGTGCGTTTAATGGTTCAAAAACAATCAGATGCCAATACAGTTACCGTTGCAGAAAAGATCAAAGAAAAACTGGTTAAAATAAAATCGACATTACCACCCGATGTTAAAGTTGATATTTTAATGGATACCTCTGTTAACACAGTTTCTGCGGTAAATAATTTAACAGAGACCATACTTTTTGCACTGCTGTTTGTTATTATTGTAGTTATGTTTTTTATGGGAAGATGGAGGGCAACATTAATTGTTTCAATTTCCATTCCTATTTCATTGATTGCCGGCTTTATTTATATGTATCTGTCTGGAGGAACTATAAATATTATTACACTTTCTTCATTGACCATTGCCATTGGGATGGTGGTTGACGACTCCATTGTGGTGCTCGAAAATATTACCAAGAAACTGGAAAGAGGAGGCTTTGCACGAGAGTCCGCTATTTACGGAACCAACGAAGTGAGTCTCGCTGTTATTGCTTCAACACTTACCATTGTTGCTGTTTTCCTTCCTTTAACTATGTTAGGTGGTGTAACAGGTATTCTTTTTCAACCCTTGGGTTGGGTAGTAACTATTTCTATTGTGACTTCGGTAATTGTATCTTTAACACTTGTTCCGATGTTATCATCTAAAATATTAAGTGTAAAAGAACCAAACAGAAAAACTATTGGAGGAAAACTTTACTATTTCTCTCAAAATTTACTCGACAAACTGGATAATGTATATGAAAAAACATTGTCGTGGGCAGTAGGTCATCGTTGGTTAGTAGTTGGAGCAGCAGTACTTATATTTGTTTCTTCACTTTCTCTAACCAAATTTATAGGCTCAGAGTTTATGCCTGCAATGGATAACGACCAAATGGGAGCACAAGTTAAGCTGGCACAGGGGGCAAAACTAGACGAAACAATAAAAACAGCACAATATTTAGATTCTGTTTTTATGACCAAATATCCCGAAGTTACGGTTGTTGCGACAAGTGCAGGTGTGGGTGATGAAAATAGTATGGCTTCTATTTTTATGGAAACAGGAAACTATATTATTAATTATTCTTTTACAATGACACCCCATCAGGACAGAGAAAGAGATATTTTTGAGATAGCCGACGAAATGCGAAAGGATATTGAAGTATTGCCGGAAGTAGAAAAATATTATGTTGATCCTGGAAATGCACGTATGTCAAGTGCCATGGGTATGGGCGGCGGAAGTAAAATGGAAGTAAAAGTTTACGGTAACAGTTTTGACCATACCAATGTAGTTGCCGAAAAAATTGCTGAGGCATTTAACAGAACAGAAGGAGTAAAAGATGTTTTAATAAGTCGTGATAAAGAGAAAGCCGAATTACAGTTAGTCTTAGATCAGGAAAAAATGACTTCTTTTGGCTTAAATACTGCAATGGTTGCCGGAGCAATTCGTAACCGTATTACAGGACTTACTGCTACTGTATTTAAAGAAGATGGTAATGAATATGATGTGATTGTTAGATATGATGAAAAGTTCCGCCATTCAACAGAGGATATACGGAATATCAGCATTATGACTCCTTCCGGTGTTCCTGTTAAGGTAGGAGAAATTACAGAGCTAAAACGTTTTTATTCACCACCTAATATTGATAGGGAAAATAAAGTACGTGTTGTAAAAATCTCATCAGCACTTTCCGGTTCCGATTTAGGTACTGTACAAAAAGCTCTTGAAAAAGAGATTGCTAATATAGATATACCGAGCGATGTTACGGTTGAATTTGGAGGTAGCGCTGAAGATATGCAGGATACTTTTAGTGATTTATTAATGCTTGGAGCATTAATCATCCTTCTTGTATATATTGTAATGGCATCGCAGTTTGAGTCGTTAACAGAACCATTTATTATAATGTTTTCTATTCCGTTTGCATTTACAGGAGTTTTAGTAGCATTATATCTTTTTAACGCTACCATCAATATTATTTCTATGATTGGGGCAATAATGCTGATAGGTATTGTAGTTAAAAATGGAATTGTATTGGTTGATTATATCAATTTACTTATTGCCAAAGGCTATTCGTTAAAAGAAGCAGTTGTAGCCGGTGGTCGTTCTAGGTTAAGACCGGTACTTATGACATCAATAACAACTATTCTGGCAATGTTACCTATGATTGTATTAAAAGGCAGCGGCTCTGAAATGTGGCGACCTATGGGTGTTGCCGTTTTTGGAGGATTAACATTTTCAACGATTGTAACATTGGTTTTAATACCTGCTATTTATACCATTTTTGGTGCAGGTCAGATAAGACGTAAAAAGAAAGCAATTGAAAAAACTAAATTGAATTTGAATGCATAAATAGAAATTTTAAAATCTGATGATAAAAGCTATCATCAGATTTTGTTAAGATAAAGAAATTAATAATATTAAAATACATATAATGAAAGCAGTATTTAT
>JAGGUP010000024.1 GCA_021158405.1 Bacteroidales bacterium | reverse complement strand
TTTTTAAGTTCTGGATTCCTTTTATGGGGCCAGCTTTGGGAACATTATCACGTATTATCCGAAGAAATAAAGTGACTAAATGCATAGGATTGGCTCATAATATTTTGCCTCATGAAAAACGATTTGGTGATCGTATTTTGGCCAACTATTTTGTGAAAGCTATGGATGGTTTTTTAGTGCTTTCTGAATCGGTAAAAAAAGATTTGGAAGGATTTGGATTCAAAAAGCCTGTAAGAATGAGTCCTCATCCTTTGTACGATCATTTTGGGGAAGGTTTGAGTCGAGAAGTAGCTTTGAAAAAGCTTGACTTGAATCCTGAATATAACTATTTGCTGTTTTTTGGTTTTATACGCGAATACAAAGGTCTTGATCTTGCTCTAAAAGCAATGGCGAGCTCAAAGCTTCAGAATTTAAAACTAAAACTGATTATTGCCGGTGAGTTTTACAGCGATTCAAAATCCTATTTCGATTTGGTAAAAATATTGGGGATTTCAGATCGCGTGTTATTTTACAGTGAATTTATCACAGATAGCCAAATACCAACCTATTTTGCAGCTGCTGATTTAATAGTTCAACCCTATAAAAATGCTACACAAAGCGGCGTTACTCAAGTGGCTTATCATTTTAATAAACCTATTTTAGTAACGAATGTTGGTGGACTTCCGGAATTAGTTCCTCATCAAAAAGTGGGTTATGTTTCTAGCTTAGAACCGGAAGAAATAGCTTCTTATATTCTTGATTTTTATCAGCATCGACGTGCTGATGAATTTTCGAATAACATCAAAGAATTCAAGAAAAAATACAGTTGGAATTTGTTTGTTCAACAATTCGACGAATTAGTGTCTGAAATAGAGAAAGCATAAATGAAGCAGAAAACCCTTTATTTTGTTGTAGGTCCTACTGCTGTTGGAAAAACCACTTTTGCTATTCAATTGGCTCAATATTTAGAAACGGAAATTATTTCGGCTGACTCTCGTCAGTTTTTTCGTGAAATGAATATTGGAACGGCCACACCATCTCTGGAAGAATTAGCGCAAGTAAAACATCATTTTATAGGAAATTTATCCATTCATCAGAATTACAATGTTTCTTCGTTTGAACAAGATGCCATCAAACTAATTTATCAGTTATTTGAAGAGAGAGATGCTGTTGTTGTAGTTGGAGGTTCGGGTTTGTATTTAGATGCTTTAGCCTATGGAATTGATGATTTGCCTGATGCATCGGAAGAACTACGGTTGGACTTAAAGCGTTTGTATGATAATGAAGGAATTGAAGCTTTGCAAGTGAAACTAGAAGCACTCGATCCGGTGTTTTATCTACAGATTGACAAACAAAATCCAAAACGATTATTGCGTGCTTTGGAAGTTTGTATAAGTACTGGAAAACCTTATTCGGAGATGCGTCTTGGACAAAAGAAAGATCGTGATTTTAAAATTTGTTGGATAGGACTAGAGCAAGAAAGAATAGTGTTAAATGAGCGAATCAATTTGCGTGTGGATTTAATGCTTGAGAACGGTTTATTGGATGAAGTAAAACAATTGTATCCATATAAAGATTTAAATTCTTTAAATACAGTAGGTTATAAGGAGTTTTTTACTTGGTTAGATGGTAAAGAAACCTTTGACTGGGCGGTGGAAAAAGTAAAAACCAATTCGCGCCGTTATGCCAAAAGGCAGATGACTTGGTTTAGGAAGAATGAAGATATTCATTGGTTTAGGGTGGATAAATTGCCCGAATTTCAAGTCTTGCTTAGGCAAGTAGAAAGAGAATAGGAATTTTATTCATTTATCTGTAAGTTGATTTTGTAAAAAATCCATTAGATTTGCCCATTTAGGGCTTGTTACGAAATAAGTTCTCTGAATCAGGCGAAGTTATTTTGTTTGGTAACGAGGCGAAAAACGTAGGCATAGCAGAGCTACGGCGAGGCTTTTTAACAAAGTTAACGGGCAAAAGAACGAGCATAAACGGAGTAGTTATTTCGCAACAAGCCCTTAGTATAAATTCTCTTACTCTTATGCGTACTATAATTCTATCATTTGCTTTTTTTCTTTTTCTTATAACGAGTTTAATAGCTCAACCAACAGACAGTATTCCATCTCACTTGTCCTATAAAAAAGCTATTGTTCCTGCCGCGATAATGGGAATAGGTCTTGTGTTAAACAATAGTCGATTTGAGCAAAACCTGCAAGTTGATTTACGTAATAAAGTGGGCAATACATTTGTTTCGCCTATTGATGATTACACCCAATATGCTCCAATTGCTACGATGTATTTAGCTGATTTGGCAGGAATAAAAAGCAAGAATCACTGGTTTGATCAAACAAAATATTTGTTGATATCGAATATTATTAGTTCTGCGATTACCCATAGTTTGAAGAATATCATTGCTAAAACGCGACCCAATGGTGAATTGCATTCTTTTCCGTCGGGGCATACCGCACTTGCGTTTACCAATGCGGCTGTTTTGTATCAGGAATTTCATCAAACGTCGCCATTAATAGCCTACAGTGGCTATGCTTTTGCTGTAAGCACAGGATCGTTTCGGATGCTAAACAATAAGCATTGGTTTTCCGATGTATTGATGGGAGCGGGGATTGGTATTCTGGCGACAGAATTAGTTTATACTATTGAACCTTTGAAAAATTTTAATCCGTTTAAAAAATCTGAAAATATTTCTTTTTTCCCTACGATTAATGAGTCGAATTACGGATTCTATTTTTCCTATAATTTTTAGCAGATGATTAAACATATTGTAATGATGCGCCTTAAAGAAGTGGGTGCAGACGAAAAACAGGAGCAACTTCAAATAATAAAATTAAAGCTGGATTCTCTTTTGGGCATTGTTCCCAGTCTAAAAACAATGGAAGTCGGATTAAATTTCTCTACAAGAGAAACCGCCTTCGATTTGGTTTTAGTTTCCACTTTTGCCGATGAAAATGCTTTGAAAGCCTATGCCATACATCCTGAACATGTAAAAGTGCTCGATTATTTAAAAGATAAACTTGCCGCAACGGCCGTAACGGATTATTTCTTTTAAACGCTTCTCTATTTTTAAAACAGGATGATCAGTCTACAAAAAAACAGTAAGTAGATCAGGAGCTGTGTTTTTTGTTTCTAACAAAGATTAATTTATTACGACTTTTTGAGCCTTCTCTTTGCTCCACCTCAAATTTTCCGATAGATTTAATTAAGGGCGTTAGCTTTTGAAAACCGTAGTTTCTTGGATCGAAATTAGGTTGTTTTTTTTGCAATAAACTGCCAACATCGCCTAAAAATGCCCATCCATCGTCGTCGGATAAATCGGTAATTGTTGTGGCAATTAATTTAATTTCTTTAGCAGCGATTTTATCGACAGTATTTTTAGTCGAATCTTTTTCATTTTCAGATTCCCTCTCTTTAAGTTGGTTTTTCAGAATCTCGATGTAAATGAATTTATCGCAGGCCACAATAAATGGATTTGGTGTTTTTTTCTCTCCAATTCCAATGACTTGCATCCCCGCTTCTCTTAGTCGAGTTGCTAATCTGGTAAAATCACTGTCGCTTGAAACTAAACAGAATCCATTTACTTTTTCTGAATATAGAATATCCATAGCATCGATTATCATTGCGGAATCGGTTGCGTTTTTTCCGGTAGTATATCCATATTGCTGTATTGGCGTGATGGCATTTTCGAGGAGTAGGTTTTTCCATTTAGCCAAATTAGGTTTTGTCCAGTCGCCATAAATCCTTTTAATTGTTGGATTGCCGTATTTGGTTATTTCTTCCATCATCTCTTTTACATAGGCTGATGGTATATTGTCACCATCGATTAGTACGGCTAGATTCAAATTCATCTTGTATTATTTTTAGTTTGACTTCTTTTTATTTTATAATTTCACTCTTGTTTTCGCTTTAATAAAGTGCCACACAGATTCTTAATAAGTACTTTGTCAGTTTCTGAATGAAGGATAAAGATAGGGAAAAAGTTTTAAGTTCAAGGTTTAAAGATTAAGATTTAAGCCAACAGCTAATAGCTAAAAGTCTAGCAAAAAAAAGGTCGTCCAACTAGATGAACGACCTTTCTTTGAAAATGTTTTTTTAAATTACCAAATAATAGCTCTATCTGATACTGGTAAAAACATGGCATCACCTTCTTTTACATCAAATGCATCATAGAATGCTTGAATATTAGGCAAAGGTCCATTTACTCTGAATTCTCCCAAAGAATGGACATCTTCTTTTGTCAGTCTTAACATTTCTGCTTCGCGAACATTTTGTGCCCATACATGTGAATAGGCAATGAAGAAGCGTTGTTCCGGAGTAAAACCATCAATTTTCGGCAAGTCTTTTCCTTCAGTAGCTTTCTTAAAAGCGGTAAAAGCAATATTCAATCCGCCTAAGTCAGCAATGTTTTCGCCTAATGATAATTCTCCGTTGGCATGAACATCACCTAAAACAACAAAGCTATTGAACTGATTAACTAAAACTTGAGTGCGTTCGTTAAAACGTTCTGTATCTTCTTCAGTCCACCAATTGTTCAGATTTCCTGTTTTGTCGTATAAACTACCTTTGTCGTCGAAGCCGTGGGTAGTTTCGTGGCCAATAACAACTCCAATTGCACCATAATTCACAGCATCGTCACCATCTTTGAAGAAGAATGGTGGTTGAAGAATACCGGCTGGGAAAACGATTTCATTCATAGAAGGATTATAATACGCATTGACCATTTGCGGAGGCATTCCCCATTCACTTTTATCAACAGGTTTATTGATTTTGTTACGGTTGTATTCCGTTTCAAATTTTCCACTACGAAGCACATTCATTACATAGGAATCTTTCTCAATAGCCAAATCGTCATAATCCCTCCATTTATCAGGATAACCAATTTTTACGTTGATCGCTGCTAATTTTTCCTGGGCTTTTGCTTTTGTTGTTTCACTCATCCAAGTAAGTCCATCAATTCTTTGCCCCAATGCAAAACGAAGATTCTCTACAAGATCAATCATCCGCTTTTTAGAAGCTTCAGGGAAATATTTCTGAACATAGATTTGACCAATGGCTTCACTCAAGGCGTTATCAACTGTTCCTTGAACGCGTTTCCAGCGTGGGCGAAGTTGAGGTGTGCCACGTAGAGTTTTACCGAAAAAGTCAAAGTTTTCATTCACCACATTGTCACTTAAATATGGAGCTGCTTCATGAATTAAATGCCAGCGGAAATAGGTTTTCCAATTGTTGATGGATACTTCATCAAGCATCGAACTCATTTCTTTATAGAAACTGGGTTGACCAACGATGATAATGCCAGGGTCGCCCAAACCTGCTTGATCGAAATACATTTTCCAATCGTAGGAAGAAGCCATTTGTTCCAAACCTTTTAAATCGGTTTTATTGTAATAATTTGAAGGCGTACGCATATCTAGGCGAGTCATAGAAGCTTTTGCTAAACGTGTTTCCATTTGCATCACAGTCTCGGCATTTGCTTGAGCAGTTTGTTCATCATCGTTCATGATCATAAACATATTCTTCACATGCATTATATAAGCTGCACGAAGTTCGTCAGCTCTTGGAGTTTCGTCGGTGTAATAATCGCGATCGGGCATTCCTAATCCGCCTTGCCATAAATAGGAAACTACTTGTTCGCTGTTTTTACTGTCGGCCATTCCGAAAAGATTAAACAAACCACCAATTCCTGTATTATGCAAATAACTGATATAGGTATTCAAGTCGGCTTTGCTTGCAATGGCTTCGATATTTTTAAACTCAGGGTTTAAAGGATTGATACCCTCTTCATTCAATTTAATACTGTCCATTCCAATGGCATAAAAATCACCAATTTTTTGTGCTACTGAACCTGCTTCATTTTTCTGAGCAGAAAGTTCTGCAAAGATTTCTTTAATTTGTTTTTCGTTACGGTCAGAGAGGGCGTCGAAAGACCCAAAACGGCTACGGTCGCTTGGAAGAGGATTGCTCTTGATCCAGCCCCCATTGGCGTACTGATAAAAATTCTCTTTAGGACTTACTGTTAAGTCCATATCTTCCATAACAATAGGTTTCATTTCTTTTTGCATAGGTTCATTACAGCTTTGAAGAACTCCAAATACCAAAATGCTTCCCAATGAAAGCACTGATAAACTTTTAAATGACATTTTCATTGTTTTCTAGTTTATGTTTAATTGACCAAATTAGTAATATTTGTTTTAATGGTGCTCAAAATAATTAAAATATTGCTAAAAACAGTAATTGAAAGCGATTGTGTGCCGTAAGTGTTAAACTATTTTACAATAAATGATTTTATAAGTGATTCTTTTCTAAAAAGCTTTTGTATTTAAAGTCTCGCCAAAGCAAGAAAACCAGCGTGTAAACTTATCATTGTAGAGATGTAAATAATCCAAGCATTTTTATTAGACCCAAAAAAACTAAAGCGAATAGATCCTGCGTGACATGAGCTAACACAATCTCCACAGAGCGTACAATTCCATCCGGCAGAGCCGCTTTTGACATCAATTGGTGTTAGTGCATCGTAGCGGCATTCTGTGCTACAAATGCCGCAAGAAGTACAAGAATCTTGATCAATTTTTACACGCATTGGATAAAGTTTTCCAACAAGAGTAGTAATACTTCCAATAGGACAATAAGTTGTACAATGCATCATATAGCCAAGTTTCCTAGAAAAAACCAGCATCAGAAAAACACCAAATAAACCAAAAGCGATTGCAATTATTGCAGCTGCGGTTACCGATACCCCAAAATAATTCATTAGTCCTGCAGTAATAACTACAAGAGCTAACATTGCATAACGAATAATAATGGTTTGCTTACGGGAAATCGTTTTCTTTGGTCTTTTCATATTTCTGGCTGCCCAATTATCCCAAGCCCCGATATAGCACAAATGCGAACACCAACCTGGACCCGCAATCGCCATTGTAGATAGAAGGAGAATAGGCATAAAAAATCCTCCGCCGCGATAAATGGGAACTCCAATAATAAGGGCTGGAATTGGTAAATGCAATTTGCCCGTCATTAAAAACTGATCGTTCACGGTTAGCCCAAGAATTAATTGTCCAAAGAAAATGATTGAAAAAAACAACCAATATTTTACGCGTATATTCCCAATATTTCCAGTTTTAGCCATTACTTGGCCTAGCCAAACGGCATAGATTGTTAAAACAACTATTTCAAGCCACCAAGTGCCAGGAAAGAAACGTTCTGCCAAAAGCATTGAAGGCTTTACAAAAATATGAACCGGAATTAAAATAAAAGAAGGTAAAATCAGTGTGATAAAAAATGCCGTGAGGTTGAGATTTTTGATGATTTTTAAAAGCGTATTCATATATCGTATTACCTAAATTAATCGGCTGCAAGTATAGTGATTATTTCAATTCGGAGCAGAAGCGTTTAATAACATTATACGCATTGTTAATACCCAATTCACCTGATTTACTCAGATCCGGACAAGCGGCTACATTATCCTGTAAAAGTAGTAATGTCAGACCGCGATTATAATATGCTTCAGCTAAATTGGGTTGAAATTCTAATGCTTGCCTATAGTCGCTTATAGCTTTCATATACTCCTGAGTTTTGCTATACAAATTAGCGCGATTGTAATAGATAAAACCAAGTTTTGGATAGATTTGCATAGCCATATTGTAATATTGAATGGCCTTTTTTAAATCGGGAATGGCAATTTGATTAGCAGGCTTTTTAAAATCTTCAATATCTTCTTTTATCAAATTGGTATTAGCTTCCTGAGAATCCTGAATTTTTTCCATTGCCATAATATAAGCAACATTTGCTAAATTCAAATATGCAAATCCAAAAGTAGGATCAAGTTTTATGGCTTCGAGATAGGAACGCTCTGCACTTGGAAGGTTACCAATTCTTTCATTTAAAATGCCTATATACAAATGATTGTAGGGGTTGTTTGGTTGCTCTTTTAAGGCTGAGTTTAATCGTTGAAGAATCTCTCTGGCTTTTGTGGGGCGCAATAAACTAACTTCTTTGGTTAAGCCAAAAGCTAATTTATATTGCGAAAGATTCGATTCGTTATATTCAGCTATTTCTGAAACAAAATATTGCTTTCTACGCTCATCAATATAACTTTCTTCATCTTTTGCCAGCATAGAAATATTAAAGTTCGATTCCAATTCGATATATACATTTTTAAATTGAATATAACCATTATCGGCATTGGCGTTATTAAAATCGCTTTCAAAAGCAATAAGTTTGCTCAATTGCAGGCTATCTTTAAATAATTCCGGTATAGAATCGCTGCGGTTGAACTTTTCACGAATGACTTCGGCTTTTAGATAATCAGCATAAGCGCCCTTTTTATCATTCAGCTTTTCCTTTATTGTTGACCGATTTAAATACGCACGTGCAAAATCAGGGAAAAGCTCAATGGCTTTATCATAGTCTCTTAAAGCACCATCTAAATCGCCCATTAGACTTTTTACATTGGCTTTATTATAATAACCATAGATATTTGTTGGATTGATGGTTGTTACATTTTCATAATCCAATAAAGCACCCAAATAGTTTTTGTCTTCTGTTTTTAAAATAGCTCTATTGTAATAGGTGAGTGCATTGTTTGGATCTAATTCCAAAACCTTTGCGTAATCGGCATAAGCCTTTTCTTTATCTTTAAGATAGTAATGAGAAATGGCACGGAAATAATAAAGCAGCGGATCTTCATCATCCAGTTTCATTGATAATTCAAAATCGAAAATTGCTTCCTCGTATTTTTTCATTCCGAATTTTAAAATACCACGACGTAAATAGGCTGTTTTATTCAGATAATTAAGCTTGATGGCTTTGTTTATTTCGTCTAAAGCCTGATCCATTTGTTTTAATTCGTAGAGTGCCAAACCCTTATTTAAATAAGCGTTTTCGTTTTTTGCATCTAATATAATGGCTGTATCAAAATCAGATATTGCACTTTGATAAAGTTTTAATTGAAGTTTGGCAGCACCCCGATTTACATAAATATCAGGGTTATTTGGACCGCGATGAATGGCATCGGCATAATCTTTTAATGCTTCGTGATATTTCTTTTGCTGCTGTTTGCATAAGCCAAGATACAGATAAGAATATGAAAAATAGGCATTTATGGTAATCGAATGATTCAAATCGGCAATGGCACCATTATAATCTCCTAATGAATATTTTGCTAAACCCCTATAAAAATAAGGCTCAAACTTATCGGGTGCTGCATTGACTGCAATCGTCAGGTTTTTAATTGATTCGGTATAATTATCATTAAATAAATCCGTTCTTCCCATAGCTAGAAAACGCTTGGTATTAACTTGTGAGTAGGCATTAATTCCGAGCGATAAAAGAAAAAGGAAAATGAAAAATGTTCGGTTTAGTTTTATAGTAGTTTTCATAATCGTGTCAAAATTAGCCTAAATTTCAAGTATTACCAGTTGTTTTTAGAGTTTTTTACGAAAAGAAGGTGCTTTCCTAAATTTGAAATATCTTCGCACAATTATTTTATGCAAAAAGGGAATTTTAAATCGAATTTAGTTTTACTACTTGCTGCAGCGATTTGGGGATTAGCTTTTGTAGCCCAACGAAAAGGTGCTGAATTCTTGGGGCCATATACTTTCAATGCTTTGCGGTTTGCTATTGGTGCCATTTCATTGCTTCCAATCTATGCTCTAACACGGAATAATAAAACGAATGAGCATTTTGAATGGAGAAAAGCGATCAAATCAGGAATCTTCTTAGGCTTTGTCTTGTTTATTGCATCCACATTTCAGCAAATAGGAATGAGCTTTACCGAAGCCAGTAAAGCTGGATTTATTACGAGTTTATATGTTATTCTAGTTCCTGTTTTCGGTTTATTTGTGGGTAGAAAAGTGACTAAAACTTTGTGGTCAGGAGTCATTATTGCTATGGCAGGATTGTACTTGTTAAGTGTTCGTGAGGGCTTTAGCTTGGAATTAGGCGATAGCTTATTAATCGCAAGTGCTGTATTCTTTGCATTGCATATGTTGCTTATTGGAACTTTTGCTCCGCGACATAATATTTTCTTACTCTCTGTATTTCAATTTAGTGTAACAGCTATTCTGAGTTTTGTTGCCGCCATTTTTTATGAAGAAATGGAATTGGAAAGTATTAAACAAGCTGCTATTCCTATCATTTATGCAGGCTTGTTTTCAGTGGGGATTGCCTATACCTTGCAAGCCTATGCTCAAAAGAAAGCACATCCGGCTCACGCTGCCATTATTTTTAGCTTTGAATCAGTTTTCGCCTTAATCGGCGGATGGTTAATTTTAAATGAAGTGATTGATCTTCGAGCTGGGATTGGTAGTTTGTTAATGCTTGCAGGAATTATTATTTCACAGATTGATTTTAAAAAATTTAGAAAATGAAAAGTACATTAATCCTGATTTTTTCTTTTGTTATACAACTTGCATTTGGACAAAATAATCAATCCTTTACTGAACGCTTAAAGGCTTTAGAAGGAATTGAATTTGAGTCTATAAAATCTTTTGACACTGTACATCAAACATTTAAAATTAGCATAGAGCAAGCAATTGATCACAATAATCCAAAATCTGGTGTTTTTTCGCAAAAAATCTATTTATCACATTTTGATGTAAATCAACCTGTTGTTTTGGTAACCGAAGGTTATCAGGCTCGACGGAATTACCTTTCCGAGCCAGCACGACTTTTAAATGCCAATCAAATTATTGTTGAACATCGCTTTTTTGGGGAATCTGCTCCTGATAGTTTGGATTGGACAAAGTTAAACACTTTTCAGGCGGCTTCCGATGATCATCGAATTGTGGAGTTATTTAAGAAAATATATTCAGGCAAATGGTTAAGTACGGGAATAAGTAAAGGCGGACAAACAACCAATTATTTTCGGTATTATTTTCCCGATGATGTTTGCGTTTCTATGCCTTACGTGGCTCCCATGAATATTGAGCAGGAAGATGCACGTATTAATTTATTTCTTAGAACTGTTGGTACACCAGAATGTCGTGCGAAATTGCTCGATTTTCAGCGCAAGCTATTGACAAAGGAAAAAGAGATTTTGCCCTTATTTGCCAAGTATAAAATAGATCATAAAATTGATTTCCCGCAAAGCAATGGTTTAGTTTTTGAGTTTGCCGTATTAGAAGTTCCTTTTACTTTTTGGCAATGGGCTCCTTTTTCTTGTGAATCGCTTGATGAGGTTGAGGATAGTGCCGAAGCATTATTCCATAAACTTGTAAAAGCTGGATTAATAAGTATGTATTCTGGTGAAAGTCAAGCCTATTTTTTGCCCTTTTTTGTTCAGGCCTATCAGGAAATAGGTTATTACAATTTCGATATTGATTCTTTGAAGCCGCAGTTGAATTATGTAACAAATTCGAGTAACGGTGTGTTTTTGCCTGATTCCTTGCATTTACCTTATCTCGATCATAAAATGGAAAAAGTGCAACATTGGTTGGCAAATTATGGGAATAATTTTGTGTATATCTATGGTGAGTTGGATCCTTGGATTTCAACCTCGCCAAACCCAGATTCGAGAACGAATGCATTAAAAATGGTATTGCAAGGAGGATCTCATGCAACGCGTTTAAAAGATTTTACGGAAGAAGAACAAAAGCGGGCACTTAATTTAATTAAGAAATGGTTGAATGAGTAATATGATTCTTTGAGGATCTCTGTGATTCTTTGAGAAAATCTGTGTAATACCTGCCTGCCGCAGGTAGGGCTAATTCTCAAAGAAACACAAAGAATACTCTGAGTTACACAAAGAAAAAAATAGTAAATCAATTATATTATTCGTGAATTATTGGCTTATTTTCGCCACGAATGCACGAATAAAACTAAAAAGTACCAAAGTTTTGTTTTAATAAATAGGAATGAATTAAAATATGGAACTTATAGCAAAATATAGAAGAGTTATAATGATTCAATTATTTTATTAGTGCATTCGTAGTATTATACAATAAATATGAAAAAAATTTAGATATGGGATTTTCAGCAAAATATACAGTCGGCATTGGCGATATCAATTATGGTGGTCATTTAGGCAACGATAAAGCATTGATAATTTTTCACGATGCACGAATCCAATTCTTAAAACATCACGGTTTAAGTGAATTGAATATAGGTGAGAGCAAAGGCATTATTATGGTCGATGCCCAAATAAAATATCTGCATCAGGTAAGCTTGCACGACGAGTTAGCTATCGAAATTGAGATTGAAATCGAAAATACTAAAAAGTTTGTGGTTCATTATTTGGTTAATAATGTAAAGAGTCAAAAAGAGGTGATTAGTGGTTCAACAGGTATGCTTTGCTTTGATTATGCCGATCAAAAAGTGAAACAGTTGCCCGAATCTTTTGTGAATTTATTTGAATAAATATAAAGGATTATTTGATATTTTAAAATTAGAAAATATTCTTCGTGTTACTCTGTGATTCCTTTGTGTAGCTCTGTGTAATAGCTATTTCACAAAGTTTCACAAAGAAAGAAAAGTTTCACAGAGATTGATGGGAAAATTTTAGTATTAGGCATGAATAAGAATTAGAAAAACGAAATAAATAATGACCAATTTCGAGGAATATTTAAGCGGTTTTACTAAGCGCTATGCTGATCTGCTAGCTAAGCAGGATTCAAATAATTTGTATTCGCTCCTGAAAGAGTCCTTCCCAGACTTTGATCCTAGCGAAAGCCGAATGGTGGCCTCTTTACATCAGCAAAAAGCAAGAGCTTATTCCTTATTTGCTGAAAACGGTGAAATGGACAGGCATTTTGAAGCAGCAGTAAACTTAATTGATCAAGCTGAAGTCTGGAAACTCTATCTCGATTGGGCCAATCTTTATTTGATGCAATTGCGGGTTCCATCATTGCAAGAAAATGCAGCTAAGATATTTGATAATGCTTTGCGTATCATTAAAAGGGTTTCAGTTGCGACGATGAGAAAAGATCGTTTTGCGATTTGGGCAGTTTTTTCCTTTCAGGCTTTTTGTGAAGTGGCTGTTTCTGCAAACAAAACCCTTCCGTCTGTTTATGAGAAACTCGACTTCTCACCAATCCCTCTCGATTTGGTGAATAATTCGAATAAAGTAAAAGAGTTTTATGCCCATTTTTTTAAAAGTATTGCAGTAGCCATAGAGCTGCGCGATGAAAGTTTGTTAATGAAATTGCTTAAGATGATTTCTATTGATGATGCGACCATAATGAAAGAGGGAACATTGCTAAGTAAGTTCCAGCAGACTTTAAACGATACGATGGATATGCGCCCGGAATTTGCAACAGAGTTTAATTTTATATATGCTTTAACTCCCGTTTTAAAATCCCATTTTCCTAATCTGAACCTTTTTATAGGGTATCTTGAAAGTCAGAATTTTGGCGGATTGCATTACTTTTTTAAAGCAATTAAATAATATTTCTTGAAGTCGATCAGTTAAAAACTGTACTTAATTTTAGCATAGATCATCGAATTGTCTTTGTACTGGCCAAAGCGTCCGTTTTCATCGCCCACAAATATATTTCCTCCCATTAAAATGGAAAAACTATCATCGTAATCGTAGGTAATTTTTGGACGAAGGAGAGCGTCTTCATTGCTTAAACCGATATAAGAGAAAAATTCTAAATGAAGAGTTTCCCTTAACACATCGGCATGAGCTAAGAAGGTAAGGGTATTTTCGGTTTCATTGCTAATCATTCCGGGCTCATAATCAAGTATGTATTGCTGAATGAATTGGGTGCTGAATTTAACAGATTTAATATTAAAATCGAGGCCCAAAACATAATGCAAATAATCTTTTTCAACCAAAGCATCAACAGCTTGCATATCTTCTGTTTGAAAATATTTCCCATTATAATAAGCTGCTTCGCCTCTAAAAATCACACTTTTTATTTGTGTGCTAAATGATCCGCCACCGAGTGTTAAGCGGTGATATTCAGGAATAATATTTAAAGTATTTAAAACTGGAGAATGTGTGTTTGGATCAATTCCAAAAGTTTTGTTAACATGCATAACTGGTACATCGTCCCAAGTATATCCACCCATAATTTCAAAGTCAACAAAAGATGTAATTCCCGTAAACTTGGCAAAGATTTCGCTGTTTTCCAGACTCGCGTTTACCTTTTTCTTGCTATTATCAAAAGTTGGTTGAATAGGGAATTCGGGCTGAATATACCAAATGGAATTAGATGCAGGGGTTTCTATTGGTGTGAAAACCGGAATCCAGATTAACTCAAAAGTATTGTTCCCGATATAATAATTCACTTTTGTAGCGTAAACACCTGATCTGATTTCATCAAAATCAGGAAGAAGAAATTCGGTAAGGTTTAAAGGAGAAACCACATCGGTTATAAAAACGCCATCGGCTTTGCCCCAAACTACTTGCTGTTTACCAATACGAATATCGAAATTATTAAAATACAAATCGAGGTAAATCTCGCGCATATTTAATTTCAAACTATCGGTATTATACGAATAAAGCATAGGATTGGCTTTAAAAGCCACCTTACTTCCACGTTTTTCGAAATTCAGATTAAGCGTATTTTGTAAAATAGAAAAATCGCCACTATCAAATAAAACGCCGGTATAATTTCGGGCGTATCCCGATATATCAACATTTTGAGCGCTCAAAAATGGAGCCGTAAAAAGTGATAGCATTAAAAGGTATATTGTTTTTTTCATTGTTATAATTTATTTTTTTAATCATTGAATCTAAGTATCTCTGTTACAATTCCAAAACTGATGAGTGAGAGCTGCTTGTCGAAATAAATATTATAGTAATCTCTGCCTCTAAAAAAAGAAACAAAAAGACCAACATCCTCTAAACCTGTGGGGTAATAAGAAACCGTTAAGCTCAATTCGAGCCTTTTTTTGTCAAAAGTTTTCCAATTGCTTACATCGCCAAAGAGAACACTTGTTTTTCCTTTTATCGAGAATAAGGCTTTGTTTTTAGTGTTGGCATCACTTTTTCTATTCAATTTAAAAATAGAGAAGGAAGAATGCCAACGCAGCGTGCTAAAGAGTCCTTTGAGTTCTGCTGCTGGAAAGCCTGGCGGATGGTATTCGATAGAAGAACTATAAAACTGCATCGCTTTAAAATGTTGGTTATAATTGGTTTTTATAAAACCAAACTCTAAATAATTGGTAGAAAAATTGCCCGTCAAATGATTAACTTCTCCATTCTCAAGAAAAGATCCCCCTTCTTGTCCGTTGGAATGATGAACAATACGTCCAAAAAAGGTTAAATGACTATAAGGAGGAGGCAATTCATCTAATGCATAATAAACCGTTATCTGCGGAATATAGCTTGGCGTGCGCACGGGAAAAGATTCTTCTTGAAACATACGAAGAATAATTTGTGGTGTTAGCACTCCCATCAAACGAGAATTTTTACTTTTTCTAATATAAAAATTAGGTATTAGATTGGCTTCAAACCAAATAGGGTCAATATTTCCAAGACCTCCTAAAATAGTGACATAACTGTTTCCTTGGTTGACTTGTGAAATAGTGGTTAGATCGATAGTTTCATTTTCCATATCCGCTTCTTGTCCAGATGCGAACTGAAGCATTATAAAAAGAAACAAAACTATTGTACTACCTTTTTTCATATCAGATTATTAATGATTTATGACTTTCCTCAACTTACAAACTTTTACACGGAACTTGTTGAAGTGCATAAACCCAACCACTTAACCACTTGACAATTTCACTTTTTACATTCCACGCATCATCATACGCTCAGAAAATAATGATTCTTTGAGTTTATTGTTAATATTGATATCGCCTAAATCCATTGTTGTTCTATGATTTTTTTGCACGTTTTCCATCTCCGATAAATTGATAATTAAATAGCCATCATAATCTTTGTATTCCTTGATATAAAGCACCTTTAAAAGATCGCCATCTTCATCGTAGAACTCTTTTTTGAAACCAATAAAGTGTTCTTTAATGATCCACGTTTTGGTTTTAGAATACATATATTCTTCGTCGTTAGAAACGCTTTCTACAACATAGCACTCTTTACCGTCTAAGGTTTCTTCACCAAGAAGTGTATGTGTATCGTCTTC
>JAGGUP010000067.1 GCA_021158405.1 Bacteroidales bacterium | reverse complement strand
ATACTATTCTTAAGATCCTTATTAAACCATCAAATTTAAGACTGTAGAAAAGAGAACTTGGATGTTTTTTTAAAGTAATCCATAAAATCAGTTAGTGAATCAAAAACTAAATCGTGCTCTTTTAGCAATCGCTCTTTTGAAAAATGCCCATTTGAAATTAGTACACAGGAACAAGCCATTGTTTGTGCTACATGTAAGTCGTGGATGGTATCACCAATAAGAAGAGTTTCTTTAGCGGCAAATCCGCTAGATTTTAATAGTCCTTTGCCAAGCACTGATTTACCATTTGCTAAATGGTTGTCGATGCCCTGTACTTTAGAAAAATAAGACCGAATTCCTTTCTCAGTCAAGCTTCTTTCCAAAGCATTATGTTCCATCGCCGAAAGAACTAACTGATTAATATTCATATTTTTAAACTCCTCTAAAACCTGAACCACTTCAAAATGCAAAGGACTATTAGGCAATTCTTTAAAATAGTTTTCCATAAATTCCAAACCTACTTTTTCAAAAGGAATCTCGTCAAAATCAAAGCCTATCCGAGCGTAATAATCCTTCACCGGAAAATCAAAAACCTGTTTGTATTTTTCGCAGCTAAGCTCAGGAAGTTTGTACTTTTGAAGTAAATCATTCATCACATTTACGCACATCTGAACATCATTCAAGAGTGTACCATTCCAGTCCCAGATTAACTGTTTTATATTTTCCATTTAAGCGAAGTCATTTTAATTTCCCGTTCAAGATGGACTTTGAATGCATTCATAAGAATCTGAAGCGTAGGATGATTTATATTATAATGCTGATTGTCTACATGAGCTATAGGCAAAATATGATACGATGTTGCACATAAAAATGCAGCATCATAATTCGATATATTTTCCTTTCGAAGCGAAACATATTCCAGAGATATATTTTCGGCAGACGCAATTTTAAGTATTTCAAGACGAGTAATTCCCGGAAGAATTAATTCTTCATCAGCAGAAAAAATGCTATTCCCTTTTATAAAGAAAACATTCGTATGACTTCCCTCTGTAATTAAACCTTCTTTATTAATCAAAAGAGATTCAAAAACACCGGCGTTATTAATTTTACGCTCCATTATTTTTTTCCAGTTTCGACGCAAAATTTTTCTAGTTGGGTCTACGCGAATGTCTTCAGTAAAATTAATATTCACTCCTTCTTTATAATTTGATGTAGTAGGATATTCAGCTTGAATGATGTAAACAAGGATATTCTCTTCAAATATTTCAATTCGAATGTTGGTATTTAAGCAATTATTTTGCTTAATAAATTCGAGAAAGCTCCTTTCAAATTTAGCTTTATCAAGTTTTACTTTAGATTGTATAGCATTTAAACTATTTTGAAGACGTTCCCAGTGCCCTTCCCAAAAAAGAGGAACTCCATCAATTAAACGGACTACCTCATACACAGTTATTGCATGAGTGTTTTGACAAGCTTTTATATCTTTTATCGCTAGAAATTGATTATTGAAAATAATGAGTTCAGCAGTACTATTTAGCATTGATAATTTTCGACAAACATATCAAAAAAAATCGACTAATTCCTTCTTCTGTTAACTCCTTTACCTCTAAATTCTTGTAATAAATGCCTGCGGAATCCATTTTCGGCATCAATTAAAAGAAGCACTTTCCTGGCTGATATTATTTTCAATAATTTTTTCTGATACTCCTTTTCCACTTTAAGCATAGCCTCTTTATGCATATTAGAAAATGATAAAAGTGCTAAAGCTTGTTCTTCTGTCAAATCAGCTTCCTCTTTTGGAAAAGTATCACGATAATCTCTCATTTCATTCGCTAATCCATCTTTTTCATTCTCGAATTGCTTATACAAAGGCCAAAAAACTTGTGCCTCTTCTGGAGTCAATTGCATCTCATCTGTAATAAAAGCTATTTTTTGTGAGCGGTAACGTTTTTCAATCTCCATTCTATTGCCATGACCTTGAGCAAAAATGTTGACTGAAATCAGAATTCCAACTAAAATAATACTAATTCGTTTCATACTTTTTTATTTTAAATCTTCTGATGAATAAAGGTCAATAATCTCATCGGTGGAAACATCACTATAATCTAGAAAAGCATCCACTTCTACATCGGTAGTTACATTCTCAAGATAAGAGACCGATGCTAATTCGCTATATATTATGTCGTCATTATAATTCTGAAAATCACTTAAAGCCATCAATTCTTCTACTGTAAAACTGATGTCTGTATCTTTTTTAATATCAGCATCAAAAACAAATATCCAAAGTGCTAATAGCAATAGCGCGGCTACTGCTAATGAGCTTAATTGAAACCAGTTATTCTGCGAGAAAGCAAATCTTATTTTCTTGTCTTCTTTATTTTCCTTGAGTGGTAAATTATCAGCAAAATGCGCAAAATAATCCGAAGGTGGATTTGTAAAACCCGCATTTTTTGTACGATTAAGCTTCGTGCTTATCCTCTCTTCTGTTTTCTTTTCGGTATTCATACTAACCATTTGACTAATTTAATACTATTTAGTTTAATCTTCGTCTAAACTTTTTTTTATTTTCTTAACTGCATGATGATAAGAGGCTTTCAAAGCGCCAACCGAAGTATTCAGAATGGTAGACATTTCTTTGTATTTCATCTCATCAAAATATTTCATATTGAAAACTATGCGCTGTTTATCAGGCAAAGTCAACAAAGCTTTTTGCAATTTCTTTTCTATTTCATCTCCATCGAAAATAGAATCATCCTCCAAATTTCGGTTTAACTCATCACGGTAATCTCCTGTTACCGAAAATACATAACGCTTTTTTTTCTTCAAAAAATCAAACGTTTCATTGGTGGCTATCCTATAAATCCAGGTGTATAAATTAGAATCGGAGCGAAAGGAAGATAAATTTTGCCATATCTTCACAAACGTATTTTGCGCAATATCATTGGCATCATCGTGCATATACACCATCCTGCGGATATGCCAATAGATACGTTCCTGATAATTTTTTACCAAGATATTAAATCCCTTTTCACTTGTTTGCGGATTGATTACAAGCTGGATTATTTCCTTATCTGTTAAATTTTTCAATAGATCAATTTACAAAAGCTTTTGACATAATAAATTAGAAAAGGTTTAATACGACGCGTAATTTAGGGCTTGTTGCGAAATAACTATTCTGTTTATGCTCGTTCTTTTGCCAGCTAACTTTGTTAAAAAGCCTCGCCGTAGCTCTGCTATGCCTGCGTTTTTTGCCTCGTTACCGAACAAAATAACTTCGCCTGATTCAGAGAACTTATTTCGTAACATGCCCTTAGCCTAAATTTTGTTCCAATTCTTTCTTTAAAGTTTCTATGGCTAATTTTACGATTGGCTTCTTAAGCGATTCATCGGAATTAATAATGAGCTTTCCCAACAGAGCTGATGGATCATCGGATTTTAATTGACTGGCAGACGTATTTATTATCCTTACTATTTCTTCTTTCGCTTGTTTTACTTGTTCCCAAGCAGTTGTGCTTATGTAAAGCTGCTGAGAAAAATTGTGCTCAAATTCTTCACGGATAGCTTGAATAAGTCGTGTTTGAAATTGAAAGGCACTCAATCCCGATTTATTTTGACGCAAAACAAGATTAGCCGGAGTAATACGTTCCAAAAACAAAACCATTCTTTCATAGGCCTGCATACGCATGGGAGTGAGTATTTTTGAATTTTCTTTCACTAACTGCAAGTGCAATTCGGCTTGATATTGTTCTTTTTGCTTGTCAAACACCTGTTTTAAAATAAAATAAGCCGTTAAAAAAACCACAATGGAAGGCAAGGTATATTTTAATATTTCTAAAAGAATCATAGTAAATGAGATTATTTATGAGATTCAAATATAAAGATTCTAATCATAACTAAAGGATAATAATTCAGGAAATTGCTTTTTTCAATAAAGTAAGCATCATTTTCTTATCCTTACCTGAGATTGTAAGAATGAGTTCCAGAACACTTGTCCTGTTTAAACCCAAATGCGTTTCATAGAATTTAAGCAACTCATGATTCTCTTTTGTAATTCTAAATCCGGTATGTATTTTTTTTTCTTTTCGCATAATTATTTCTTTTGGGATTTAAAATAAGTATTGAGTGTACTTGCTCTGTATTTTGAATTGCTTAAGCCATATCCCGTGGACTTATTAAAAACAGCATGTTTAGTTCGACCTTTTGCACGTGCAATAAAAACTTCTGTCCCAATCCAGGTAACTTCACATTCTGTTCCATTTACCCAAACCGTATCCCCTACCTGAACATCGCTGAGCATTTTACGATAAACTCCCAGTTTGGATTTACATATTTCAAATTCTTCTGTTAAGGAAGAAAAAACCGCCGCATCACCTCCTAAATCAGGATGGTATTTCCTCGCCAAACGATGATATTCTGCCTTCAATTCTTTCTTTGTACTGATATGTTCGAAAAACATATTATTTTTTTTACAAATGTAAAACAATGTAAAACGTTTTGCAAGTTTTTCTTTGAAAATTTTGTGACAAATGAAGATATTGAATTGAAATAGCCTAATTCAATAAATTATTAGATATATCAGCACTTGTAAGTACAATCGAGCACATCTTTATTTGCTTAATAATGTAGTTTCTGAAAAAAAATCTGTAAGTTTACAGCAAATTAAGAGTTGTCTCTTAGCCCAAAATGTATTAAAATGGACAATTATTCAATTTCTATGATCCCTAACCAGGAGATGGAAAGCTCTGGATTACTAGAATTAAAAGGAGAACTTTCAATTCAATATATTTATGAAATTAAAGATCAGATTGAAAAAGCAATTGCGAAATTTGTTTCCGTAGAGATTCTGCTTACCGATGTCAGCATAATCGATTTAGCTATGATGCAATACTTGCTATCGCTTAAAAAATCAGAAAAATCTTTAGGAAAATCATTTCAAATATCTTTTGATATTGATGAAGATATTAATGAGCTGCTCCAACATGCCGGATTTAAAAATATTGAAAATATAAACGAATGAAAAAGACTATATTGATTGTAGACGATTCTGAAAGTATTCGGAAATTGGTGCAATTTAACCTAAACAAAGCTGGCTACGAGGTTTTAGTAGCTAATCATGGCAAGGATGCATTGAAATATTTTAATGGAGAAAGCATTCATTTACTCCTGACCGATTTACATATGCCCATAATGAATGGAATGGAATTAATTAAAGAAGTACGGAAATTGGAAAACTATAAGCATATGCCTATTTTATTTTTAACTACCGAAACACAAATTTCTTTAAAAAAAGAAGCCAAAGATGCAGGTGCTACGGGTTGGATTGTTAAACCTTTTGTATTTGAAAAACTATTAACCACCATACATAAAGTACTTAGATAGAATTAACTGCGCCATGGAAGACATTAAAGACTTGATTAATAGCTTCTTAGAAGAAGCCAATGAGCTCATAAGTGATTTGGAAGATTCGTTACTTACTCTTGAGCAGATGCCAACGGATAAAGATGCAATTAACCGTGTTTTTAGGGTAATGCACACCTTAAAAGGCAGTGGTGGTATGTTTGGATTTAATTCCGTGACTAATTTTACACATCATCTGGAAAGTATTTACTTCAAAATTCGCAATGAAGAACTTGAATTATCAGAAGAAATATTAACCTTAACCTTAAAATCAGTCGATTTAATTAAAGATCTTTTAAAATCGACGGGTGAATTGCCCAAGTCGATTCAATTAAATTATGATACTCTTGTTAACCAAATAAAATCTGTTTCAAACATTAGCGAAGACAAAAAACCAATAACAAAAGACAAACCCAGTCTCCAAAAAAACAATAAAGAAAAAAGCGGAAGCCAATACAATACATACTACATTCATTTTGAGCCAAATACAGAAATTTTACAAAACGGAACAAATCCATTATATTTGATAGATGAGCTAATAGCTCTTGGTGATTCACGTGTTCTGCTCTACACAGAAAATATTCCGGAAATATCTAAATTACAAGCAGAAAACTGTTATGTATCCTGGGAAATAATTTTAGCTACAAAAGTAGAAATTGGAGACATAATGGATGTATTCATATTTGTTGAAGATGACAGTCATATTGATATACTTAACCTGAGCTCCTATAATCTTCTTCAATTTCCCGAATTTATTGAATCCATTGATCATTTTGAAAAAGAAAATCTTTCACTTAACATTATTAAATTACAAAATTTAGGAAAGAAACTTATAGAGGAAAGTTTGACTGAAGAACACATTAAAGTTCAAAAGGAAGTAAAATCTGAAACACCTTCAGAACCCATTCAACAAAAAGTTCAAAAAGAAGAAATTAAAAAAAAGAAAACAAAAAGCGAAGAGTTAAACATAATCCCTCCTATTTCTAACTCAAAACAAAAACCTAAAACTTCAGTTTCCACCTTTTCCACCATTCGTGTATCAAGCAAGAAAATTGAAACCTTAATGAATCTGGTGAGCGAAATGGTTACTTCTCAAGCACATTTAAATTTACTTGCCGAAAACATACAAAATTCGGAGCTCTCTGAGGCAGTGGAGAATTTAGAAAAGCTAACACGAGAATTGCGTGATAACGCTTTCGAAATTTCTCTTATCCCTATTGAGAGTATGCTCACACGATTCAGACGATTGATTCGCGATTTATCAAATGAGGTAAAAAAAGATATCACTTTTTCAACAGAAGGAACAGATACTGAATTAGATAAAACAATTATCGAAAACCTAAGTGATCCTCTTATGCATCTCTTCAGAAATGCAATTGATCATGGCATAGAAGACAAAGAAACCAGAATAAGGAGAGGGAAACCCGAAGTCGGAAATATTACACTCAAGGCTTTTTATTCCGGTACATATGTAATGATCCAAATAATTGATGATGGAGGCGGAATAGATCCTGATAAAATTAGAAAGAAAGCAATAGAAAAGGGATTGATAAGTGCTCAGGATGAGCTTAGCAAAAATGCAATTATCAATTTAATTACCCTACCAGGTTTTAGCACAGCCGAAACTGTTACAGACATCAGTGGCCGAGGCGTTGGAATGGATGTTGTTAAGAAAAATATTCAAAAAATTCAAGGGGAATTGCAAATAGACAGCAAGCTGGGAATTGGCACTACTTTTACCTTAAAACTGCCACTTACACTATCTATAATTGACGGACTGATTGTTAATATTGAAAACACACCTTATATCATTTCCATCCCTGTAATCAATAAAATCAGACCCGTTGAACATTCTGCTATCAAAAACGCATTTAACAATACATTAGTTATTGATAATGAGCAAATCCCTTTTATTTATCTTCGTGAACATTTTGATATAACAAGCACTGCACCGGAAAACGAACTTATGATTGTGGTAAATTATGAAAATCAACACATGGGTATTATTATTGATCAAATTGAAAAACAATCGCAAGTAGTAGTAAAACCCATTGGCAAGCAACTTCATCATCAAGATATTATTTCGGGTGTTTCAATTATGGGTGACGGAAAAGTAGCCTTGGTTCTAGATACAAATAAAATTATTCATTCTATAGATAATTCATTACATATCATCAAATAAATAGCTTTATGAAAAAGTTTATAAACAACCTTAAGATTTCACATGTCCTTATTTTAATGACTGTTATAACCATAATATTTATTGTAGGTCAGAACTTCACTAGCATTCGCAGCCATAAAAAATCACACGATTATGTTCAAATGCTAAAGAATGATAGGATTGAACCCATAATGATGTTGTATGCTATTAATGATGAGTATGCGATAAACATTATAGATGCTGCCAATAAGGTTCATAACAATTCAATAAGTTGGGAAGAAGCGAGCAGAACTATTCTTAGTGCGCGAACTGAAATCAATAAGAAATGGAATTTATATTCTGAAAGCCTAAAGGATAATGAATCTAAAAATCAGTTACTTACTATTCAGCTTCTAACTCAAAAATCTGATATTGTTTTAGATAAACTAGAACAATATATTAGGACTAGAGATGAAGCTGGGTTGGAAGACCTCATTACTCACGATCTATATCCAGCTATAGAGCCTATTACCAATGCTCTTCAAGCTATTGTTCTAAAACAAAAAGATGCTATTGCGCAAATTGCTATGGAGAGCGATGATTTATATGAGTCCTCTTTTTCTACATCTCGTAATATTGGACTTTCGGGTATTTTAATCGTTATTTCGCTTTCAGTCTTTGTCATTATCACCATAACCCGTTCAATGAAAAGTGCTATTGCAAGTATTAAGAAAATTGCTGAAGGAGATTTAACAGTAGAAATTGAAGGTTACGGCAATGATGAGATTGGCGAAATATTACACAGCTTAAAAGGTTTAGTTCAAAACCTAAGAGCCATTGTGGAAATTATGGATAATGCCGCCAATAATATTGCAATTACAAGTAATGAACTTAGCACGAATAGCCAACAAGTTTCACAAGGTGCCACAGAGCAAGCAGCTTCTGTTGAGGAAATTGCGGCATCGATGGAAGAAATTTCCGCTAATATTATTCAAAACGCAAAAAACGCAAACATAACAGAACAAATATCAACTCAAGCAGGCTCTGAATTTGAAAATGGAAGGGAAAATATTGACACTACGGTTACCTCTATTCAAACTATTGCCTCTAAGATTTCAATTATTGATGAAATCGCATTTCAAACGAATATACTTGCATTAAATGCGGCTGTGGAAGCGGCTCGTGCCGGCGAACATGGAAAAGGTTTTGGTGTGGTGGCTGCTGAAGTTGGCAAACTGGCTGATCGTAGCAAGATTGCAGCAGCCGAAATTAACACTTTGTCAAAATCTGGTGTTGAGCAAAGCTTAAAATCGAAAGAGTTAATTAAAGCGGTCATACCTACTATGAACAAAACTATTTTGTTGGTTAAAGAAATTAGCATGGCCAGCGCCGAGCAAAGTTCCGGTGTTGATCAAATAAATTCGGGCATTCAAACGCTAAATCAAGTTACCCAACAAAACGCCGCTTCAAGTGAAGAGATGGCAACAGTTGCCGAAGAATTGGCTGCTCAAGCTGAACAATTGAGCAATAACATTAAATTTTTTAAACTTGGAAACTCTAACAAACCCGTACAAAAGAAAACATCTACACCAAAATACATCGAACAAAAATCAAATTCTAGAAATACAAGTACCAAAACCACAAAAGGAATTGATTTGAATTTAGACTCCAAAGATGATCTTGATAATGAATTTGAAACCTTTTAAATAGTATAAAAAATAGAACATAACTCAAAAACATATTAGTAGATTAAATTTTATATTAGATACAAAAGATAATATGGATGAAGGCTTCGAAACTTTTTAAGAAGCCTAACATTTAAAAACTCAAAAAGCATGGATAAATTAAATTCCTATTTGACATTTAAGCTTGGAAATGAAACCTTTGCAGCTAATGTAGCTCACGTTTTACATATTTTAGGCATCCCTGATATTACAAAAATGCCCAACTCCCCCGATTATTTAATGGGTGTTATGAATTTACGTGGACAAGTATTACCCGTGATCGATCCGCATTTTAGGTTTAAAATAGAGCCGCAAGAAATTACAAAGGATACTTGCATTGTGGTTATTGAAATAAAGCATAACGAAGAAAATTATCAGTTGGGTAGCCTAGTTGATTCTGTCGAAGAAGTTATTGAAATACAGCAGGAAAAAATTCTGCCTCCACCGGAACTTGGAGCTCAATACAACTCAAAATATATTGAAGGAGTAATTCCTCATAAAGAAAAGTTCATACTTATCTTGAATATTACTCAAGTATTTTCAGAACTTAGTAGCAGTCTGAAAATATAAATGCTTTTTAAAAAATCCTTAAAACAAATTTGAAAGACTACTATGAAAAAGTTAAGTGTTACCAATCAAATAATCATCCTCATGCTCACCATGGGACTTATGGGTGCGGGTGTAGGAACATTTGGAATTCTTAAAATTTCTGAGAGTAATGCACATTTGAATGCGGTATTAGAAAGTTCTTTTATCCCATATCAAGATCTGAAAAACATTTCTAATGTTTCTTATACGATCGTTGTTGAAATGGAAAAACTCGCAAAAAAAGAAGTTCCATTCAAAATAGCTGAAAATAAAATAAATAGTGAATTAGCTAATGTAGAAATACTTAGCTCTAACTTCCAGCCTGATTCAAAAAATATGACAGAGTTAAGGCAATATAAACAGATACAAGAAGAGATTCAAAACCTGAAAATCGATATTGAACTCTGGCTTGAAAAAGTAAGTTTAAATAAAGCTTCTACATCAACCTCCTATTCAGATCTTTTATTCCGTTTTAAAGATTTACAAGATAACTTGGAAATATTGATGGATTCTCAAATTAAAAAAGCGAGGATAATACAAGAAGAAAATCAAGCAAATTTTGCAAGATCAAAAATTTCTTTTGCTCTTATATTATTGATAGGCGTTACAGTATCCATAATAATATCTCTCATTATCCTTATAGGAATTAAAGCCTATATCAGAAGTACGAGTCGTTTAATACATAAGATAGCTTCAGGCGATTTATCAACAAAACTTGAACGAAGAGGAGCCAAAGATTTCGGAGAAATACAAGAAAATCTTGGGCTTCTTTCGGATAAATTTACAGAGATACTCGAGCTTTCGCAAACGGCAGCAAATAATATCAACATTACAAGTCAAGAGATGAGCTCCAATTCTCAAATGATTGCCAATGGGTCAAGCCAGCAAGCAGCATCGGTAGAAGAAATTGCAGCCTCTATGGAAGAAATAAGCAGTAGAATAGCTGAAAATACCGACAATACACTTTCCACTCAAAAGATATCTAACAAACTAGTGGAAGATATTGAAAATGGTAGCAAAAATGTAAGTTTAACTGTTGATGCTATTCAAAGTATAGCTTCAAAAATTTCCATTATTGGCGATATCGCTTTTCAAACAAATATTTTAGCACTCAATGCTGCCGTTGAAGCAGCACGTGCTGGCGAACATGGAAAGGGATTTGGTGTTGTTGCTGCGGAAGTGGGTAAGCTAGCCGAACGAAGTAAAACAGCAGCGATAGAAATTGATACTTTGTCGAAATCAGGAGTAAATTTAGCCCTAAACTCGAATAAATTGCTAACAAATTTCGTATCTGAAATTACACAGACATCAGCTTTAATTTCTAATATAACAGAGGCCAATCTCGAGCAAAATGCAGGCATTAAAGAAGTAAATAATGCCATTCAAATGCTAAATCAGATTACCCAGCAGAATGCTGCATCGAGCGAAGAAATGGCTACCATTTCAGAACAATTAGCATCTCAGGCACAAACGCTCAAAGAAAGCATTGAATATTTTATATTAAAAAAACAAGCCAAGTCAGAAAATAGCAATCAAAAATTTCTAAGCTCTGCTAAAAATAGAAATAAATAGATAATATGGTTTTAAATCCGCTATTAGCATATAAAGCAGAACTCAAACAGAAAGAATTTAAGCTTATCAGCCGTTATATAAATGAAAATTACGGCATAAAGCTACCTGATCATAAACGAATTATGCTTCAAGGCCGATTGATTAACCGCCTTATTAAACTAAACTTTTCTAACTTTAAAGAATATACTGATTATGTTTTTTCTGAAGAAGGAAAAATATTGGAATTACCCCATATGATTGATTTTATTTCAACAAATAAGACTGATTTTTTTCGAGAATCGGCTCACTTTGATTTTTTAAAAGAAACCGTAATTCCTGAATTCCATGCCGCTTCAAAATATCAACCCATGAGAATTTGGAGTGCCGCTTGTTCCAGTGGCGAAGAAGCTTATACGATTGCCATGGCAGCTTATGATTTAATCCCCGTTTATTCCGGATTCGATTTTACGATTCTTGGAACTGACATTTCGCATCGTATGTTAGAAAAAGCACAAAAAGCGATATATCACTCCAGACTCATTCAAACAATTCCAACGGAAACTAAAAAAAAATATTTCCTAAAAAGTAAAGATCCCGGTAAAAGCGAAGTTCGTGTAAAAAAAGAATTACGTGCCAAAGTTCAGTTTATGCGGCATAATTTGATGGATAAAGAATATACTATCAAACAAGAATTTGATGTTATTTTTTGCCGGAATGTGCTCATCTATTTTTCAAAAGAAGATCAACTGCATGTTTTACTAAACCTGAGCAAAAAACTAAAACCCGGAGCTTATCTGTTTTTAGGACACTCCGAATCGATAACTCATTTGAATTTGCCATTAAAAAACGTAAACCAAACCGTTTTTCAAAAAATATAAAATCATGAAAAATCCCGATTTAGAACAATTAAAAACTGAAAATACAGAACTTAAGAAGTATAATCAAAAATTAATTGAACAGCTTAAGAAGTTAAACAAAAAACTAGTAGAATCAGAGGCCTTTAAGAGTCATTTCTTATCGAATATTTCGAACGAAATCATCAATCCTTTTACTTCTATTCTTGGCTTTTCAAAAAATATATTGAATCTTAAAGCTACGGAGATTAGTCAAATTTACACGATGGCGAATCTTATTTACAGCGAAGCATTTGATATAGATTTTCAGCTCAGAAATATTTTTGCGGCGGCGAAAATTGAATCAGGCGAAAATTATTTGGAACTTATAAATATTAACGTTCAAGATTTTGTAAGTGAAACAATCAAAAATCTTAAAATTGTAGCCGAAAGAAGAGCCATACATTGCGATATTAACTATTCCATTCAAGAGAAAACTTTTGTTACCGATGCGGATAAGTTTCGTTTGATTCTGGTTAATTTGATTATGAATGCCATCAATTTTTCCACAGAAAAAACAGTAATTAAAATTGATACGGAGCTTAGCAATGAAGGCTTCCTTTTTAAAATAAATAATCAGGGAACCCTCATATCAAGTAAAGACACCAAGATTATTTTCGATCGCTTTATAAAACTCGACGACAATATTAATTCGCTCAATCAGGGTCATGGCTTGGGCTTATCCATTATAAAAGACTATGTTGAGTTATTGGGAGGCAGTATAAATTTCGAGAGCAATAAGAAAGAAGGCACAACTTTTTCGCTCCGGCTACTTCCTATCGAGAATAATGGAAAAACATCATTTATGGATGATGAAGATCTTTTTAGCACTGATGATTTAGAAATTTTCTAGCATTTTATGAATACGCTCTCTAAAATATTTATCTATCCCGGCAATCTGGAAGTATCTGTTAAGCCAATAATGTTTACCACTATTTTAGGTTCTTGTGTAGCCGTGTGCATTTGGGATAATAAATTAAAATTTGGAGGAATGAATCATTTTATGTTACCTTTATGGAATGGTGAAGGACTGGCATCCCCAAAATATGGTAATATTGCTATTGACAAGCTAGTTAAAAAAATGCTTTTTCACGGTTCTTCATTAGAAAATTTAGAAGCGAAAATATTTGGAGGCGGAAATGTTATCGAAACTACTAATAATATATATAAAATAGGCGAACGTAATGTTGAAATGGCATTCTCAAAATTAGCGGATTACAACATTAAAATTACAAATTCGAGTACAGGAGGAAAGCAAGGAAGAAAGATATTAATGGACACATCAAACTTTAAAATTTTACATAAATTTATTGAAAAACAAAACTTTTAATGATACGCAACAAAGAAATAACGGTTTTGATAGTGGACGACTCCTTAAGCATACGAAATATGCTTGAGAATTTATTGCATCAAGACCCATTTATTAAAGTGATTGGAAAAGCTGAAGATCCCTATCAGGCAGCGGCTTTCTTAAAAACTCAAATTCCTGATGTAATTACACTCGATATAGAAATGCCAAAAATGGACGGACTGACTTTTTTAAAAAAGATAATGTCACAACATCCAATTCCTGTTGTAATCATATCCAGTTTAACAACAAAAGGCGCATTGGAAACTATTAAAGCATTGGAATATGGCGCATTGGAAATTATTCTTAAACCCTTTGTTGAAAAAGGAAAATACAAAGAAAGTTGTCAGCTGGTAATTGATAAAGTTCGGGCAGCTAGCATGGCCAGAGTAAAAGCCAGGACTCAGAAAAACCTAATTATTCCTCCAAAATATTCTGCAGATGTAGTATTGAAAAAAACACGAAATAAATTAAATGCACTATCAAGTCAAAAAATTGTTGCTATAGGTGCTTCTACCGGCGGCACAGTTGCAATTCAACAAATACTTCAAGAATTGCCAAGCAATGCTCCCCCTATTGTTGTTGTACAACATATGCCCGTCCATTTTACCAAGGCATTCGCCGACAGATTAGATCAATTGTCTACTATTTATGTAAAAGAAGCGGAAGAGGGAGATATTATTAAAAGAGGAATTGCATTAATAGCAAGAGGAGATAGACACCTCACTTTAAAAAGGCAAGGAAATGATTTTGTCGTCCATCTTATTGATGGACCTCTGGTAAACAGACATAAACCTTCGGTAGATGTTCTTTTTAGAAGTATGGCCAATCATGTTGGAACACAAGGTATTGGAATCTTACTTACCGGAATGGGCGATGATGGAGCTAAGGGTTTACTTGAAATGAAAGAAACAAATGCTGTTACCATTGCACAAGATGAAAAATCGAGTACAGTTTTTGGGATGCCCCATGAAGCGATAAAACTGAATGCTCAAAAATTCATTTTAAATTTATCTGAAATTACAAATTACATAACAAAAATAACACAATAGAATTCTAAGCTATGATAAAAAATGCTAAAATCTTAATTGTAGATGATGATAGTTTAGGCCTACGCCTGATGACAAAAGCATTAGATGGAAAAGGATATAAAATAGCCACTGCAAATAATGGAAAAACAGCTCTAACTAAAGCTTGGGCTAATAATTTCGATATTATTATTTTGGATATAAAATTACCTGATATCAATGGATTTCAAATATGTGAAAAATTAAAACAACACCCTGCCACTACTAATGTTCCCGTAGTTTTTCTAACCGGTTTAAATAATCACAGCGATGTTGTTAAAGGATTTCAGGCAGGAGCAATAGATTACATTTCCAAACCTTTTAATGCAGATGAATTTAATATCCGCATCGACAATCATTTAAAACTTAGAGATTACTCAAAGAATTTGGAGGAAAATGTACGCATATCTGAAGAAGCTAAACTGAATATCAGTACTTTTATTTCGTCTTTGGCTCACGAGCTAAAAAATCCGCTTAATTCTATCATCGGTTTTTCTGAAATTCTGCAAGGAGAAAATATTTCAGAAGAGGAAAAAATAAGTTACTTAAAACATATAAATAGTAGTGGTCAGGATTTACTCGACTTGCTCAACAATTTAATTGACCTGTCGAAAATAGAAGCTAATTTATTAGATATTCATTTCTCTAATGTATTTTTAAACAATGAGTTAATTGATATAGAGAAGAGTTATATTGATAAATTATATAAAATCCATGGCGATAAGGTGAAATTTCAACTTGAACTCGGAAACGACGATCCTAAATTCGTTTTATATACAGATATATTACGTTTCACTCAGATCTTTAATAACTTAATAGAAAATGCCATAAAATTCACAGAAAGCGGTACAATAACTATTGGATATCAATTAAAAAAAGCTAATAAAATTCAATTCTTTGTACGTGATACCGGTATTGGTATGACAGAAGAAGAGGTTGAGAATATATTTGAAGAATATGAGTTGGCTCATAAAAAAATGAAAATAACGAGTGCAGGAAAGGGAATTGGACTTGCTATTTCCAAAAAAATCGCTCATTTATTAAAAGGAGAAATTGGGGTTAATTCAATACTGGGAAAAGGTTCAGAATTTTATTTTACTTTACCCCTCTTGCATGCCGATTCAGATGAAATAAAAGCGCTTGGAACTCCAGAAAGTTTATACAATTGGGAAGGAAAAAAGATACTTATTGCCGAAGATGTAATGGTAAATTATTTATTTTTTGTGGCACTTTTCAAACAAACTAAGGTAGAATTATATCACGCAATTAATGGCTACAAAGTATTGGATATACTAAAAGAGACTAATGTTGATTTAATCTTAATGGATATGGTTATGCCTGAGCTGGATGGCATTGCTACAACCAAAGAAGTTAGGAAAACGCATAAACATGTTCCTATAATTGCGCAAACAAGTATGACTGCCAGAACCGATAAAGATGAAATTTTCAAAGCGGGATGTAATGATATTATATCCAAACCTATTAAACCTCGTATTTTATTAAACAAAATCAATCGGTTTTTCGAGTAGAAAGGAATTTGACATGGCTCAAAAGAATACTATTTTAATTGTTGACGACAGTAAATCCAACCTAATTTTATTGGCTAAGATTTTGTCGGATGAAGGCTATACTTTAGTTTCTGCAACAAATGGCGCAGATGCATTAAAATATGCTTTGGAAAACGATTTCGATTTGATTCTTCTCGATGTAATGATGCCTAAAAAAGATGGATTCACCGTTTTTGAAGAATTAAAAGCAAATAAAAAAACGAGCTCAGTACCCGTAATCTTCATTACAGTTCTCAACAATGATGGAGATGCATTGAAAGCATTTAAAATGGGAGCTGTAGATTATATTACAAAACCTTATTCTCCCACCGAACTTCGCATCAAAATAAGAACACAAATTGATTTAGTTAATACGCGTAAAATCAACTCGGAAGATATGAGACTTTCCGAAGATATAAGGACAAATATCAAGCAAAAAGCTATTGAAAATATAAATGAAAAATTAGTTGTTATAAAGAGTCGAATTCAAGATTCTAAGCACGCATCGTTTAATGAGGAAGAAAAATCAAGCTTGTTCAATTGAGTGATACCTCTTATGATATTGTAAAACTTTTGAGACGATTGATCAAATAAATTTCGGATATTATTTTCGTTAAATCAAATTAATCTTGAAATTTCGTATTAAAACATTGCCTTGGGCAACGACCAATGTATTCGGTTCTCATTTTCAAGTTCAACCAACAATCTAACCAAAGCTACTAATCGAACAAAAAAAGCGTTTTCACTTTTAAAATAGAAAATCAGATTCGCGATAGCTGGTTGTGTTCAGATATATTATCTATTTTTGTTGAACAATTACAGCTATGACAAATACCCAAAAATACATCCAACTTTTCGAGCAATTTTCATCACTTAAAGTACTGATTATAGGTGATGTAATGATAGATGCCTACTTGTGGGGAAATGTTGAAAGGATATCTCCTGAAGCTCCTGTTCCTATCGTGCAAGTAAATAGAAGAGTCAATAGACTTGGAGGTGCTGCCAATGTTGCTTTAAATATTAAAGCACTGGGTGCAGAACCAATAATATGTTCAATTATTGGTGATGACAATCAAGCTAACATTTTTCTTGATTTATTAGCTGAAGATAATATTAGTAATCAGGGAATTGTAAAAAGTAAAGATCGAGTAACTACAACCAAATTTCGAGTCATTGGAAATAATGCACAAATGATTCGTGTGGATGAAGAAACCGAAGAAAGGCCTACTTTTGGAGACGAAACACGATTTATTGATTGCATCAAAAAGATCATCAAAGAGAACACTATTGATGTAGTTATTTTTCAAGACTACGATAAGGGAGTCATTTCCAAATCTGTTTTTGATACGATATATAAACTTCTGAATGGCAAAATTCCTATGGCTGTTGACCCCAAACGGAAAAACTTCTTTCACTATCAAAATGTTGATCTCTTTAAACCCAATTTAAAAGAATTGCAAGAAGCAACTCAGAGCCATTTTGATAAAAAAGATTTAAAAAAATTACAAGAAGAAGTAGAAAAATTACAAGTTCAACTCAATATAAAACAATTATTTACTACACTATCAGATCAAGGCGTTTTTATTAGCGAACAGGTGAATGGTATATTTAGTTCTATGCGTGTTCCTGCTCATGTTCGAAGTATTGCTGATGTTTCGGGAGCGGGTGATACAGTAATTAGTGTAGCAGCACTTTGTTTGGCATTAAAAAAAGATAAGAAAACCCTTGCAGAGATTTCGAATCTTGCTGGTGGATTAGTTTGTGAGGAACTGGGTGTAATTCCAATAAATAAAGAAAAATTACTTAAAGAGACGATTAAAATCTATGGATAATTCCACAAGTCAAATTCAAAAAGGCAAAAAAGAACAAGTTAAGCAGATGTTTAACAATATTGCCGGAAAATACGATTTTTTAAATCATTTCCTTTCACTCGGAATTGACCGTCTCTGGCGTAGACGTTTGGTAAAAATGCTTAGTAAAGAAAAACCTCAACATATTTTAGATATTGCTACAGGTACCGGAGATTTAGCAGTGGCACTGGCAAAATGCAAACCTAAAGAAATTATTGGCGCTGATATTTCCGAAAAAATGTTGCAAGTAGGCATCGAGAAAATGAAAAAAATGAAACTCGATAACCTAATTAAACTGGAACTTGGCGATTCAGAAAATCTAAAATATACAGATAACTATTTCGATGCTATCACTGTTGCTTTTGGAGTTCGTAATTACGAAAATTTAGACAAAGGCCTTTCAGAAATGTACCGCGTTACAAAGAAAGGTGGAAGTGTTTGGATACTCGAATTTTCTAAACCTTCTGTATTTCCAGTCAAGCAGTTTTATAATTTCTACTTCAGGTTTATCCTTCCAAATGTTGGGCGCTTAGTTTCAAAAGACAAGGAAGCCTACACCTATTTGCCAAAATCAGTAAGCCAATTCCCTGACGGAAAAAGCTTCCTCAACCATATGGAAAAGGTAGGATATACAGCAAACAAACAGTTAAAACTAACTTTTGGAATCGCATCTATCTATTATGGAAAAAAATAAATACTAAATTGCATTATTAAACGTTTAAAAAAAGTGATAAAAGATAAAATTCATATCTACAGAGCGATAATAATCTTGCTTGGTATTTTCGCATTTGGACCGCTTTGGAGCCAGCAAAGCAAAGTCCAAAATCTTATTACTTTCGATGATAAACCTTATCATTTTGGATATTTACTTGGTGCCAACCAAATGCTATTTATTGTTAAAACGAATGCCAATTCTTTTAAAGTTGAAACCAATCTGGGGTTTACGGTTGGACTTATTTCTGATTTAAGACTAGGAGAGTATTTTAATCTTCGCCTACTACCCAATTTACAATTTGGAGAACGTACACTCATATACCCAAGTGAAGATCCCCTTAAATTATCTTCTGTTTTACTCAATATCCCTCTCAATTTAAAAATAAAAGGCAAGCGTATGCATAATATAAGGCCTTATGTGCTCGTTGGAGGCAGTCTAAGCACAGATGTTGGTGGAAATGCAAGAAATAACAATAATGATAATAAAAATGATTTTTTATTGTATCGAAACGATGTTTATATAGACACAGGTGTAGGTTTCGATTTCTATTTTAACTGGTTTAAAATGAGTACCGAACTTAAAATGTCTTATGGACTAAGTGAGATGTTCCTTTCAGGTGGAATTAATAATCCTTGGGCTGATAGTTGGATAGATGGCCTTAAATCAAAAGTATTTCAATTTAATATTACCATTGAATAAATTCCATGCGCAAAGAAATTGAGCTGCGTTTGAGCCCCGAAGAGGCTCAAAATACTGCTGATTATAAAATTCAGTTAGCAAAAAAACTTGGGCAAAAGCCAGAACAGATAAAAGCATTCCAGCTTCTTCGCCGCTCTATTGACGCACGAAAAAAAGCTATAAAAATTCAATTGCTGTTTGAGGTTTTTCTTTTTGACAGTCCAGAAGAAATATTTGAAAATCCAATTGCTTACCATATAAAACCCAATGCAAAAAACGTATTGGTTATTGGCGCTGGTCCAGCTGGATTGTACGCTGCTCTTGGTCTCTTAGAAAAAGGGTTGAAACCCATTCTGCTTGAAAGAGGCAAAAATGTCCATGAACG
>JAGGUP010000002.1 GCA_021158405.1 Bacteroidales bacterium | reverse complement strand
TCAATACGAAATTAAAAAACTATCTTGGATTTATAAAAAAAACGCTACAATAAGTGATATTCTCAATGCAACGTTTAGATTTTATTTCACCACAGAGACACAAAGGCACAAAGTAATATGTAATTTCTCTTTGTGTCTTAGTGCCTTAGTGGTAATATTCTGAACCTGCCAAATATATTAATCCTGAAGATCTTTGATAACTTCAATTAATTCTGGAAGATCCATACCTAATTTTTTTAGGTGTTCAATTTTTGGGACTCCGTTCTTAGTCCAACCACGACGGAAATAAACCGCATCGAGTAATTTCTCGTATTGATCTAAACGATATTCACGAGTAATTTCCATTTTTTCCTCTACTGATTTACCAACAGGATCGATACCTAGAATATCTTTCATCTGTCCATCGTAACGCTCTTCACGAGACAAATATTCTTCTTTAGTAACAGGACCTGCTGCACGATATGGTTGAGCATCGTGTTTACGCAAACCAAAACCTCTACGGATATTAAAAATACGCTGGAAGTTATAAACGCGTTCCGACTGACGAATCATTTCATGCTTATCGAAGCTCATATCGCCGGTTACGGCTCTGTATATAGTCACATAATTATCAACGTGTTCCGGCACTTTAGCAGGTTCATCTGTTTCGCCATTACTTTCTGGTTCAACATCATTCCAAGGTAATTTACATAAACCTTGTAAACCAAACCAAGTACGGAACATTGGGAAATAATGCAAAGCTTCGGCTTTATCTTCAAACGTTGGAATTTGGTTATTCACCATATCCATAAAGATCAACCAAGCTTCATCGTGCTGAGGACCTTTATTGGTCATAGCATATCCACCTTGTTGCGCCAAAGATTCTTTAGAAACATATTGAGAATATTCTAAACCTTTATTTTCCATTCCAATATCATTGATAAATTGAGCATCGCCCCATCCTTTTTCAATGAACATTTCTTTAAGTTTACGAACACCTTGACCAGCAACTTTTCCAAATCCCTCACCAGTGGCAACATCGTGTAATAAATTCATTGCAGCATCGGCATTACCAAAGTTCAATTTGAATCCGCCTGTACGTTCTTCATTCAAAATACCTTCTTCATAACACTCCATTAAGAATCCCATAATAGTTCCCCAGCTGATGGTACAAATACCGTAGGTATCGCAATAAAAGTTAGATTCGATAGTGAAATCAGGATTAAAAATACCCATAATTGAACCTAGAGAAGAAGCTGTTTCATATTCTGGTCCTTCAACCAAAACACGGCTTCCGGCATACGGACCAGTGCGTAATAAATAATTATCGACACCTTTAGCACAAGCCATATTACAACCTATCCAACAACCATCAGGAATGCCCTGTGTAAAGAAAGATTTATAAATATCGGAATGTATTTTATGAGCTTGGTCAGAACTTCCAAATTTAAAATTATGTGTTGGAAGCAAATCGTAATCGTTCATAACATTAGTCAAGTGAGCCGTTCCTTTGGAGCGCATTTCTGCTTGGCTATCATCCAGTTCACGCATTTCACGATTGAATCGCTTACCACGTTCTTTGATGGCATCTAAATCAACAACATTATTTAAATCTCCTTTTACACCAGGAATTTTAGCTACGATAGCTTTGATCTTTTTGTTGCGGAAAACAGTACCAATTCCACCACGTCCGGCTTGCTTCAAACGTACTTCTTTACGCTTTGGATCGTAGAAACTGAAGTTAAGCATTCCAATTAAAGAATTATCGGCAGCATCTCCAGTAGAAATAACACCAATATTTCGCTTATCGCGATCATCATCAGCATACATTTCTGTTAAACGCTCAGCAAGAATATGGCTATCAAGAGGCTCAACAGGCGCTTGATAAATTTCCACTTTATGGTTTACACCGTCGATAAAAACGATAACATCTTCTTCCGCTTTTCCTTGAATTTCGATAGCATCGAAACCAGCAAACTTCAGGAATGGGCCAAAAAATCCACCAACATTACTGTCGATTGGAATATTGGTTTGAGGCGATATGGTAACCACTAAAGATTTTCCCGTACCTGAATATTGGGTAATACCACCAATTGGACCGGAAGATATATTAATCTCATTTTCAGGATCATCCCACTTGGTATTGGGCTTAGTAGCATCCCAAAGCAAACGTAAACCATATCCTTTTCCACCAATAAATTTCTTTTTCATTTCTGCAGGAACAGCCTTTTCTTTGATTTCAGTGGTGCCAACATTAACATATAAAGTTTTATCGGTATAGCCTTTGTCCAAAGCTTTCCAAGTGTATTTCCAACTGTTCAATACTTTATGAGCAGCTTTCATTTCCTCAATTGTAGCCATCGTATTTTTATTTTAATTTAAATTCAACTTTCATGCAAAATTAGTAAACAAAAACAGCATCCAGTTTCTTTTCAGCCTAAATCGGATAAGTCTATTTTTGCATATCGATAATAGTCATTAATATTATTACTTATTTTATTAATTATCAATGTATTAATCGTTGTTTAGAACGATTAAAAATTATATTTTCACCTTTTTCTTAGGCAAGAATATAGTCCAAAACTTCTTTATTTTTATTTTATATAGTTCAAAATCTCTCTTATTGATAATGCTCGTGAAAAGCTTTAAGTCGCTCTTCCAAATCTCCAAACTGGCTTTCTTTTACGAGCGAAGTACAAGCTCTAATTCCTTCAATACGTTCACTTCCTGTAATTGCCAAAGAAATTGCACTAATTCCATAATATACCAATTTATCCAACAGCTCTGCGCCATCCATTCCCGGATAAGAAAAAGTGAAATAGAAACCATCGGCAATGGGGTTATCCAAGTCTTTATCATAGACTATTTTGAAACCGTTTTCAACAAACAATCGCTTCATAATCTTGGCCTTTTCTCCATAAACTTTAACTTCTTCGACAAAATTAAATTTACCTTGGTTTGCTGCCTTTAAAACCCCATACAATCCATATTGAGCGGAATGAGAAGTCCCTGAACTTAATGGATAAATAGTGCCAAAAACCATGGAATAGCCAAAACCATCACTGACATAATAATTCAATAGATTTTCGAATTTACGTTGAAAAAGCCCATTGCTAACTACCATCATCCCAATACGTTCTCCGGCATAGCTAAACGCTTTTGATGATGATATGAAGAGTATATAATTATCCGTATATTTTGCTACACTTGGTTGAAATGGAGCTTGTCCCGCTTGCGAATAATCTTTACGAAAATCCATCGCTAAATAAGCAAGATCTTCCAAAACAACGATATCATATTTATTTGCTAAATCGCCAATTATCTTCAATTCTTCATCGGTAAAACAAATCCAAGATGGATTGTTTGGATTGGAATAAATTACAGAATGAATATGTCCTAGTGATAAATACGATTCCAGTTTCTCACGCAAAGCTTCTCCACGATAATTATATACATCAAAAGTCTCAAAATTCAAGTTCAAAACCTTATGTTGCATCTTATGAACCGGAAATCCGGGATCGATAAAAAGAGTTGTGTTCCGCTCTTTGTAAATTCTTGATAACAAAAGAAAAGAGGCAAAACTACCTTGCATAGAACCGACTGTGGCTATACAACCTTCTGGCTTTACATCTATATCTAAGAAATTCTTGACAAAGAGTGCTATTTCGGATTTCAAAACAGGAATCCCTTGAATATCAGGATAAATAGCGGCTACACCCTCCTGTAAAGCTTCTATCTGCGCTTCAACTCCATACTTATTTGGTGGCAAACCCGGAATTCCCATTTCCATACGAATAAATTTTTCGCCTGTTGCAGATTCAATTTCATCTACCAATCGTTTAATTTCTCGAATGGAAGCTTTTCCAACTTCCTTGATAGTGCTATCTGCAATCTTTTTATTTACAATAGTTGAGTCGATAGGTGTATTTATCATAGCATTTAATTTTTTTATTCTACTTATTTTTATCGTTAAATAATTCAGCAACAGCTAATATTGCTCCCAATGCAATCCCTAAGATGGCCGCAAATAAAACCTGAAAATCAGGCGCTAACAAAAAAGTAATTGTGTGAGCCGGAATCCAAAAAAATGGAATAGTTTTCTTAAAAACAAAATTCCACATCAAATCCCAATTCAAATTAGAAAAGGTTTGTCTTAACTCAATAGGTTGAAAAAATCCCCTTATCGTGCCATTATTTTTAATGATATGCATATCTGTAATTTTATGCATAGTCATCATCACCGGAGCATAAATTAAATTCATAGCCAAACTTATAGAAAATGCCACTCCTACTTTTGCCCAACTTAAATCAGAAAGCATAATTTGTGGCGCATCTTTCAATCCCATATACGCCAGAAAAGCAGGCGTTCCAACAGCAAAAATAACAAAAGCTAGTTTAATTGTTAGTCCTAGAAATCCCCAGACAATAGCACGTGGTAAAATACCAAAGCCTTTCTCATTATAAACACCTTTTCTTATTCTCAATCCAATTATTTCGCCCAAAGTGGCTAAAATTGCAAATTTTACAAAAGCCATAATAAGCCCGTGTTCACCATTAAATTCGATGTAAAAATGATATACTTTAGGGAAAATAAAAAAAGGTAGAAAAAGTAGAAAAAGCGAGAAAAAAAATAGAAAGTCTTTTTTGAGCATAGCCAATTATTTTCTGCCCACAAAGGTCGAAAATCTTTTTTGAAAAACCTTTGCAAAAGAACACAAATCGAGTTTTTTTTTTAATAATTGAGGCAAATCTCAAACGATTGCAGAAACCACGAACAATCATCTCGAACAAAAGAGTGAAAAGCTTCAAATAACTAGAAAGAAAACCGCCCATTTTTAGTACGTATCCAAAAAAAACTCGAACTTTGTATAATGATTTCAGACATAAAAGGACTCGAACACCTCAGCTTATTACTTATTGAAAATAATATAAAACACATTGTCTTTTCTCCCGGAAGTAGAAATGCCCCACTTATAGCTACTTTTCCACGATACAAAGAATTTACTTGCTATAGCATTGTAGATGAGCGCAGCGCTGCTTTTTTTGCATTGGGAATTGCGCAAAAAACGGGTGAGACAGTCGTATTAAGTTGTACTTCAGGAAGTGCGCTTTTAAATTATGCACCTGCTTTGGCTGAGGCTTACTATCAAAAAATTCCTCTTTTAGTTATTTCGGCTGATAGACCTGAAAACCTAATTGACAGAGGTGATGGACAAACCATTCGTCAGCGAAATATTTATGCTAATTACATTAAAAAAAGTGTTCAGCTTCCCGAAAATCCGAGTACTGAGGAGGAACTAACAGAATATCAGACATTGGTTGTGGAAGCTATAAAAATTACTCAGTTTCCTGATAAAGGACCCGCTCATATCAATATCCCGTTTACGGAACCTATTTATGGTCAAAAAGCAAAAGAGAACCCATCTTTGGCGCAGATAGAAATCATAGAAGAAAGAGCAAATGTTTTGGAAAGCGAGTTTGAATTTTTGGCAAAAACCTGGAATTCGAATTCCAAAAAGATGATTATTATTGGTCAGCAAAAACCAAATAAATTATTAAACGATATTCTCATTGAAATCAGTAAAGACCCATCGGTAATTGTTTTAACCGAAACCACGTCGAATATCTGGTCTCCAAATTTCATTAATTGTATTGATAAAACTTTGGGCACAATTGATTCTGATAAACTGGATGAATATCTTCCAGATTTATTAATCACTGTCAACAGCTCAATTGTTTCAAAAAAAGTAAAAGCATTCTTACGCAAGGATAAACCCTTTCAACACTGGCATATTAATAAGGCAAACGAAGAGTTGGATACCTATTTTCATTTGAGTCGAGTTCTGCCAATTTCGCCACTTGATTTCTTTAGTAGAATGAAAGCTTTAAGCCAAACTCATACGTCAAATTACAAATCAGACTGGCTTAAGCAGAAGAAAAAAGCTGAACTAAATCACGTACAATTTTTAAATACGGTGCCTTATTCAGATTTAACTGTTTTTGAAGTATTGCTTAAAAATCTACCATCAAATTCCAATGTCCATTTTACAAACAGCACACCTGTTCGCTACTCACAGTTGTTTAATCTAAATTCAACACTTACTATTGATTCAAATAGAGGAACAAGTGGAATTGATGGAAGTATTTCTACTGCCGTTGGAGCAGCCTGGATGAGCAAGGAAATTACAACTGTAATTAGCGGCGATTTAAGCTTTTTTTACGACAGCAATGCATTATGGAATAAATATATTTCTCCTCAATTGCGAATAATTGTAATCAATAATAGCGGTGGAGGAATATTTCGTTTTATTGAAGGCCCAAGCAAACTACCAGAATTAGAAAAATTCTTTGAGACAAAGCATAAGCGAAAAGCTAGATCTTTGGCTATAGAAGCTGAATTAGAATACCATTCAGCAGATTCATTAGAAAGTCTAGGAACTATTTTAAAAACGTTTTTCAATCGAAGTGAGAAAGCAAAATTATTGGAGGTTTTTACTCCAAATGAATTGAATGCAGAAGTGTTAAAAGATTTCTTTAAAGCGATGGCATAGGTTTTACTGCGTAAAACCTTTATTTTCACCACCAAGGATTGTACTAAGGTATACAAAGTTTTGGGGTGTTTTTCTTAGTGTTATTTTTAGTATTAAAGGTTTCGTAACAAAAGAGTTAGCACATATTCAAATCAAATTATTAGCTTAAAACGGCCTTAATAAAAAGGTCAATTTCTTCTTTAGTTGTATCAAAGGCAGTCATAATGCGATATTCATCTTTGGCTTCCTCCCAAGGATAAAAAAGCTGTGCATTTTGCATTTTCTCTGCAAGTTTTTTTGGAATAATTGCCCAAATACCATTGGTTTCAATTTTCTGACTGACATTAATTTCCGGAATTCCGGCAAGCTTGGCTCCTAAATATTGTGCCATCTCGTTTGCATGACGTGCATTTTTTTTCCAAACATCATCTTTTAAAAGAGCAGTAAATTGAGCGGAAATAAAACGCATTTTCGACGCAAGTTGCATCCCTTGTTTGCGAAAAAGCTCAAATAAGTCAGTTAATTCCGGTTTAAGAAATACCACAGCTTCGCCAAACATCAATCCGTTTTTTGTTCCTCCAAAAGAAAGAATATCAACACCTGTATCTGTAATCATTTCTTTCATGCTGCAATTTAAAGCAACTGCTGCATTGGCTATACGGGCACCATCCACATGCAAAAGCAAATGAAACTTATGAGCTAAATCTGCCAATGCTTTAATTTCTGAAACAGTATATAAAGTTCCCAATTCTGTTGCCTGAGTAATTGAAATTATACCAGGAACCGATTGATGCGGATAACGAGCGGCTTTAACGTGTGGCAAAATCATTTCAGGAGTCAGTTTCCCATCCTCATTAGGCAGATCGAGTAATTTTGTTCCTGCAAACTTTTCTCCTGCTCCACATTCATCTACATTAATATGTGCATGTTCTGAACAGATAATAGAATTAAAGGACCTCGAATTACTTGCCAAAGAAATAATATTGGCACCTGTTCCATTATAAACAAAAAAGGCTTCGGCTTGCGGTCCAAAAAGCTTCTTAAACTCTTGCTTTGCTTCCGCAGTATGAGGATCATCTCCATAAGCTGGGGAATGTCCTTGGTTCGCTTCGACAAGAGCTTGCATCACTTCCGGGCAAACTCCTGCCCAATTGTCGCTGGCAAATGATTTGATCATGATTTTGAATTTTTCACAAAACTATTAAAAAATACAGTAGATAAACTAAAATACTTTTTGGAAATATTGGTTACACCAACTGCCAGAATAAAATTGAAAAATTACAAAGTATCCAAGAGTTTATACTGGTAATATTTAAAATTTATTGGCCCAATAGCACAAATTTTTAATCGGTTTTCAGATAGGGTACGAGTTTTTGGAAAAGGCTAGGAGATAAAATGGAATCTTTTTGCAGTTGATATAAACCCGCATAACGACCCAATTTATTCCTATGATTAAGCAACTTTTTTGCAGTTTCGTAATCAATATAAGGATGCTTTAAAATTGTTTTGAAATCAACTGTATTGATATTTATCTGATTAAGCGTGGTATCCTTGAACACTAAATACAGAAGAAATGCATGCAAACGACTGCTATCCATTTTATATAGTTCATTCAATTGTTCAACGGAATTATAACCACCTAATCGTTTTCGGTATTCAACAATTTGTCCGGCATAAAAAGGCCCAATTCCCGGAACTTGCAACAATTCTACAGAGTCGGCTCTATTGATATCCAAAAGAGCAATTGTTTTCGATTCTTCAGGCACTAGAACTGATTTTGAAGGAAGGATTTCTTTGGAGATTTCTATTTCTGGAATTAAGACAAAATCCTTTAATTGAGTATACATTTCTGGTGTAAGACCATAAATTTTCTGAAGGTCTTCCCTTTTTTTAAAACTTCCCCCTTTTGCTTCGTAGTTAAGTATAATATTAACAATGGATTTCGGCAAACCCATTTCCAACCATTTTTTACGTGCAAGTTTGTTCGGATTAAAAACTATTGGTGTTAATTTTATTGCCTCCTTCTTTTTTCTTTTTTTACTTTCAAATTTTTTATTAAATGATTTTTTAGGAGCAATTTCCACGGCACTCACTTTCCAAGCTTCTATCTCTGCAAGAGTTGAAGAGAAATCGTAGGTTTCTTCTTTACTGATTATAGGTATTAATATATTTACGCCAAAAGCCAGAATAATAAGCACAATTAAAACAAAGGCGCCTCTCTCTTGAGACTTATTGAAATTAAAAAACGATTTTATTTGATTTTTCAATGTGTGTATATCCAAAGCCCTAATATACACAAAAAAAAACATCAATTGTTTAAAAATGAACGAACGTAGCTTATAAATGTACGAAGCTTTGCTTTTTACGATTAAACGTTGAATAAAAGTTTCATAAAATTAAACAGAAACAATCTTTTAGTGGACTACTCCCACTCAATAGTTGCCGGGGGTTTTGAGCTAATATCATACACCACACGATTAACTCCTTTCACACGATTGATGATTGCATTAGAAATCTCCGCTAAAAATTCATAAGGCAAATGCGACCAATCGGCAGTCATGCCGTCTGTGGAACTTACTGCACGCAGAGCCACCACATGTTCATAGGTACGCTCGTCGCCCATTACTCCCACCGATTGAATTGGAGTTAGCATTGCTCCAGCTTGCCATACTTTATCATATAAACCATGATCTTTCAATCCCTGAATAAAAATATGATCTACTTCTTGCAAGATTTGAACTTTTTCAGCCGTCACATCACTTAAAATACGAATACCTAAACCTGGACCGGGAAATGGATGACGACCCAATAGTTCTTGCTTCATATTTAGGGCTTTTCCAACACGCCTAACTTCATCTTTAAACAAGGATTTCAACGGCTCAACTACTTTCAATTTCATATAATCGGGCAAACCGCCAACATTGTGATGAGATTTGATAGTTGCCGATGGACCTTTCACAGAAATAGATTCAATTATATCGGGATAAATAGTTCCTTGTGCTAACCATCTTACATCTTCAATTTTCTTTGCTTCCTCATCGAAAACATCGATAAAAGTTTTGCCAATGGCCTTTCTTTTAGATTCGGGCTCAATAATTCCGGCTAAAGCCAAATAAAACTTTTGTGAAGCATCAACACCTTTAACATTTAGTCCCATATCTTTATAGGAATGCAGAACATCGCTAAATTCGTTCTTACGCAACAATCCGTTATCAACAAATATACAATACAAATTTTGGCCAATCGCCTGATGCAGAAGCATTGCCGCAACAGAAGAATCAACGCCTCCAGATAAACCTAAAATTACTTTATCATTCCTCAATTGCGCTTTCAGTTCAGCAACAGTTTCATCAACAAAAGAAGCTGGAGTCCACGATTGAGATACACCACAGATATCAACTAAAAAATTCTTTAAGAGCTGAGTTCCTTCTGTAGTATGATAAACTTCAGGATGAAATTGAATGCCATAAGTTTGTTCATCTTTAATCTTGAATCCACCAACAGAAACATCTTTTGTACTTGCAATTATTTCAAACTCTTTTGGTGTGGATAAAATAGTATCGCCATGCGACATCCAAACCTGACTATTTAGATTCATCCCTTTCAATAAAGGATTTTCCTTTTGGATAAATGAAAGGTTAGCTCGTCCATATTCACGGATTTCGGAAGGCAAAACTTCACCGCCATCTTGCTGTGCCAAATATTGCGCACCATAACATACGCCTAAAAGAGGAAATATCTTTCTAATTCCGACCAATTCCGGTTTTGGAGCTTTTTTATCTCGAACACTAAAAGGACTTCCTGATAAGATGACCCCTTTCAGATGCTTATCAAACTTAGGAATTTTATTGTACGGATATATTTCACAATAAACGTTCAACTCTCTGATTCTACGAGCAATAAGTTGCGTATATTGAGAACCAAAATCGAGGATCAAAATCATTTCTTCCATGGTTGCAAAGATATAAAAGCATTTATTAAACTGAGCTCAATATAAGGAATACTTACAGCTTTTAACGAGGTTTCTACAGACGACTCCGGTTTTTTGCAGAACTAACGGGTTAATTTAAAAAAACAGGAGGAAGAATGGAGGAAGCTCGTTAAAGCCTTATGGGAAAGCATATAACAGGCAATATTTTGAATAAAAAGCATCGGAAATAATCCATTATTAATCAGCTTTATTATTCAAAATCTCATCCTTTATCTTGCTTTCTGTAAGGCATTCCTTATACC